>CALMID010000383.1 GCA_937863915.1 uncultured Pseudomonas sp. | reverse complement strand
GTTTGATCCTGCCCGCCAACTGCGGACACGTTGTTAAGCGGCTTGTTGTTTCTCAAATGCTTCTGGACTGATGCAACCATTCGCACTATGACGTCGTGTGCGATTATAGTCCACTTCAATGTATTCGAAAACAGTCTGGCGCATTTCTTCTCTGGCGGCAAAACGCTCACCATGGATGACTTCCACCTTCATTGTGTGGAAGAAGCTTTCAGCACAGGCGTTGTCGTAGCAGTTACCCTTGGCGCTCATGCTGCAAATCAGGGAATGCCGTGTCAGTACCGCTTGATATTGGGCTGAGCAGTACTGGCTACCGCGATCGGAATGGACGATCACCCCCTTGGGCATTTTGCGGCGCCATAAAGCCATTTTTAATGCCTGACAGGGCAGATCTGCTGTCATTCTTGCAGCGATGGCCCAGCCAATGACCATGCGGGAGTAAAGGTCGATTACCACTGCCAGGTAGAGCCAGCCTTCGTCTGTCCAGAGATAGGTTATATCGCTAACCCATTTCTGGTTTGGGGCTGTGACACTGAAATCCTGCTGCAACAGGTTGGGTGCTACCGGCAGGTTATGCTTTGAATTGGTAGTCGCCTTGAACTTCTTTGCTGCTTTGGCCCGCAGTTGTTGCCGCTTCATACTGGCAGCCACAGTTTTGCGGTCAAAATGGTGGCCTTGCGCTTTAAGATCAAGAACCAGCATCGGTGAGCCTGAACGTTTCTTGCTGGCGGCAAAGGCAACTGCAACCAACTGATCGAGAAGCTCACGTTGCTGCTGACGACCCGTAGGCTGCTTATCTCGACCTAACCAGCGGTAATAGCCACTGCGTGAAGCTACGAGAACCCGGCACATGCTGTTGATCCTGAACTGGCCGGTATGTTTCTGAATGAAGGCGTACTTCACTTCAAGCTTTTCGCAAAGTACGCCGCGGCCTTTTTTAGGATGGCCAGTTCTTCTGCCTGTTCGGCTACTTGTCGTTTCAAGCGTGCGTTTTCAAGGGCTAAACGCTCTTCAACAGCGCTGCGTTCTTGATTCAGGCGGTTCTTAACTCGCCAGGAATACAGTTGGCTCTCATTGAGTCCAAGCTGCTTGGCGGCAACTGAAACACCAACTCGTTCGGCAAGAGCCAGAGCCTCAGTTTTGTACTGCTGTGAATGACGTTTGCGTGATGTACCCGAGTTTACTTCCTTTGCCATTGGTCACCTCTGTCAGGGAGTGTACTCGCTTAACAGGGTGTCCGTCCAGTACGGGCAGGATCATCAAATTAATACGCATAAAGTAATGACAATGCGGATCTTTCTATTGGGTTTAATGTCATCTCAACTTGCACATCGATA
>CALMID010000382.1 GCA_937863915.1 uncultured Pseudomonas sp. | reverse complement strand
GGCAGGCCGAGGTACTGCGCCGAGGCGCCGGTGGCGATGATCAGTGCATCACAGGTATACGTCTCGTTGCCGACCAGTTTGAACGGGCGCTGCTTGAGGTCGCACTCGTGGATGTGGTCAAAGACGATCTGCGTCTCGAAACGCTCGGCATGCTGCTGCATGCGCACCATCAGGTCCGGGCCCTGCAGGCCGTGGGCGTCGCCAGGCCAGTTGTCGACCTCGGTGGTGGTGGTGAGCTGGCCGCCCTGCTGCATGCCGGTGATGACGACGGGCTTCAGGTTGGCGCGGGCGGCGTAGATGGCGGCGGTATAGCCGGCTGGGCCCGAGCCGAGGATGATCAGGCGGTGGTGTTGGGGATTGCTCATGGGGATAGTACCGGTCTCTCAGGAGGCGGCCATGATAGGAGAGCAGCCGGTGCAGGTAAACGCTGGTGCGGTCTGCGTCAGGGTGCGGGCAGGCCGGCGGGCATGCCAGACGGCGGTATCCCCAGCCGGCCGCCGTGCCGCTTGCTGTGGTACATGGCGAGGTCTGCATTTGCCAGCAAAGCCAGGGCGCTGTGGCCATCGTCGGGGTACAGTGCAATCCCGATACTGGCGCGGATGCGCAACAGCCTGCCGCCGGTGCGTACCGGTTCCTGCAGCGCCGCGACCAGCCGTTCGGCCAGCACGGCCGGCTCGTTGCCCTGTTGCAGTTCCGGCAACAGGATGGCGAATTCATCGCCGCCGATGCGGCAGGCGCGGTCACAGCTGCGCGAGATCCCGGCGATGCGGCAGGCCGCCTCGCGCAGCAGGGCATCGCCGGTGCAATGGCCCCAGTGGTCATTGACGCGCTTGAACTTGTCGAGGTCGATCATCAACAGGCCGAAGGGCTTGCCGTAGCGCTCCCCGCGGCTGATGCAGTCGTTGAGGCAGTCATCGAACACATGGCGGTTGTACAGGCCCGTGAGGGCATCATGTTCCGCCCGTTCCTGCAGCTGTTGCAGGTGCAGGCGCATCGCCTCCTGCAGGCGGGCATGCTGGTGTGCCTGCAGGATGGTGCTGATCAACACACAGGGTTGCAGTGCCTCGCGGATCAGGAAGGCCTGCGCGCCGTAACTGATGCACTGTTCATCCAGGCCATCGTCGTCCTCATGCCCGAGGATGACCACGGCCGGGTGGTGCTGCGGTAGGCTGGTCACCAGCTGCAGGATCATGGCGCCGTCGCCATCCGCCAGCCGGCTGCTGGCCAGCACCACATCGAATTCGTGTGCCTGTAGCAGTGCAGAGGCGGCGGCTACACTGACCGCCTCGCAGATATAGAACGGGCGCTGGCGGTAGCGCAGGGCGCGCAGCAGCACACAGCGGTCGAGGGCGTTGTCCTCCACCAGCAGTAACCGTAACGGGTTGGTCGTATCCCCGTTCATGGCTGCGAGCTGTCCACTGATCGCATGCTGCACCTTCCCTGCGGGCATCTTTGGCTACAGCGTAGGCCATGCCGGTGCTTCCTGCCATGCGCCTGCGACCAAAGGGCGGGCTTGCTGCGATCAATGGCCCCGGTGCATCATGCGGCAGCCCTGCAAGACCCGTTTCCGGAGAGCCTTATGAACTGCAGTACCCCCCTGGAACAGCTCACTGTGTTGCTCGACCGCCAGCGCCGCGCCTTCGAGCGCGACCCGGTGGTATCGGCCGAAACCCGCATCGACCGCATCGACCGCGTCATCAGCCTGCTGGTGGATAACCAGGGCGCCCTCTGTGAGGCGACCTCGGCCGACTTCGGCCACCGCTCGCTGCACCAGGCGCGCATGGCCGATATCTTCGGTTCGCTGACCTCGCTGCGCTATGCGAAGAAGAACGTGCGGCGCTGGATGAAGCCGGAAAAGCGCAAGGTTGACCCGCCGCTGAACATCCTCGGCGCAAAGGCCGAGATCCGCTACCAGCCGAAAGGGGTGGTGGGCGCGATCGCCACCTGGAACTTCCCGGTGTGGGTGCCGTTAAGCCCGCTGGGAGGCATTTTCGCCGCCGGCAACCGCTGCATGGTCAAGCTGTCGGAATTCACGCCGCACACGTCGGCGCTGTTGCAGCAACTCATCGCGCACTATTTTGATCCGGAAGAACTGGTCGCGGTCACCGGTGAGCAGGAGGTGGGTGCCGCGTTTGCTGCCCTGCCGTTCGACCACATCCTTTTCACCGGTGCCACCAGCGTTGGCAAGCACATCCTCCATGCAGCGGCCGACAACCTGGTGCCGGTGACGCTCGAGCTCGGCGGCAAGTCGCCGGTGGTGGTGGGCCGCAATGCCGACCTGAAAAAAGCCGCCAAGGCGATCGCCATCGGCAAGGCGCTGAACATGGGACAGGTCTGCCTCTCGCCGGACTACATCTTCGTGCACCATCTCGGCATGAACGAGCTGATTGCCGAAATCGAGCGGGCTTTTGCCGAACTGTTCCCCACCATCCGCGACAACCCGGACTACACCGCCGTGATCAATGCGCGCCACCATGCGCGCCTGCAATCCTACCTGGACGATGCCAGGGAGCAGGAAGGCGAGATCCGCGTCATCAATCCCGCGCAGGAGAGTTTCGCGATGCAGAAGGAGGGCGTGCACAAGATCCCGCCGACCCTGATCATCGAACCCAAGGAATCTATGAAGGTGATGCAGGAGGAAATTTTCGGGCCGCTGCTGCCGATGAAAAGTTACCAGCACATCGATGACGCGATCGACTACATCAATGCGCACCCGCGCCCGCTGGCGCTGTACCTGTTCTCCGACGACGAGCGCGAGAAGGAACGTGTGCTGTCGCGTACGATCTCTGGCGGTGTGACGGTCAACGACGTGATCCAGCACATCAGCTGTGAAGACCTGCCTTTCGGCGGCACCGGCGCGAGTGGCATGGGCAACTACCACGGCATCGAGGGCTTCAGGACCTTCAGCCACGCGCGCTCGGTGTACACGCAATCGCGCATCAACATGATGCAGCTGATGGGCATGAAACCGCCCTATGGCGACAAGGTCAGCAAGATCCTGGATTCGATGATCAAGAAATAGGGGGCATCAACCTGCCATGCTCAACGCCACCGCTTCCGCCACGCGGATGCCGTCCACGCCGGCAGACAGGATGCCGCCGGCATAACCCGCGCCTTC
>CALMID010000381.1 GCA_937863915.1 uncultured Pseudomonas sp. | reverse complement strand
GCGTGGCCGCCTCGAACAACTGGGCCATCGCGCCAGAGCAGGCGCGTTACGGCAAGAGCCTGCTGGCCAACGACACGCACCTGCCGATTGCCATGCCCTCGGTGTGGAACTTCATCCATGTACGCTCGCCGCGCTATCAGGCCGCCGGTGTCTCGGTAGCCGGGGTACCGGCGGTGGTGGCTGGCTTCAACGGCAAGCTGGCTTGGGGCATGACCATGGTCATGGCCGATAACCAGGACCTGTTCCTCGAAAAAGTCCGCCGTGAAGGCAATCGCCTGCTGTATCTGGCCGATGGCAAGTGGCTGCCGGCCACCGCCCGCCAGGAGACCTTCTTCATCAAGGGCCAGCGGCCGATCCGCGAAACCCTGTTCGAAACCCGCCACGGCCCGCTGCTGAACAGCGTGCTCGGCGAGCGCAAGCACATGCTGCAGCCGATGCAGCTGCAGAGTGGCCTGGGCATTGCCCTGCAGACCACCCAGTTCGAAGCCGACCAGTCGCTGGATGCCTTCTTCAAGCTGTCCCGCGCCCAGTCGGTGGATGAAGCACATGAATCGACCCGGGCCATCCGCGCCATGGGCCTGAACATGGTCTATGCCGATGCCCAGCACATTGCCTGGCAGGTGACCGGACGCTACCCGAACCGCCGCGCCGGCCGCGGCCTGCTGCCCTCCCCCGGTTGGGACAGCCGCTACGACTGGGACGGCTACGCCGATCCGATGCTTCATCCGTACGATCAGGACCCGGCGCAGGGCTGGCTGGGCACGGCCAATCACCGTACCGCCCCCAGTGGCTATGGCGTGCAGCTGTCCAACTCCTGGTACTACCCCGAGCGAGCCGAACGCATTGCGCAAATGGCCAGTAGCGGCAAGCAGGACCAGAAAAGCATGATCGCCATGCAGTACGACCAGCAGTCGCCGTTCGTGCCCAAACTCCAGGCCATGCTCAAGGACCCGGCCATGCAGCCGGCCCTGCAGAGCGCGATCAAGTCCCTGCCCGCCGCCGAGCGCCAGGACGCCGAGCGCAGCCTGCAGAGCCTGCTGCGCTTCAACGGTCGCCTGACCGCCAGCTCGGCAGATGCCGCGCTGTATGGCGCCTTCCTCCACGAGAGTGCCCGGGCGATCTTCCAGGATGAACTCGGCGCCGATGGCACGCCCGCCTGGGAAGCCCTGGTGGAAACCGCCAACCTGTCCTACTCGGCCCAGGCCGATCACCTGCTTGGCCAGCTCGACAGCCCGTTCTGGGATGACCAGCGCACCGCCCAGAAGGAAGACAAGCCGGCAATCCTTGCGCGTAGCCTGGCCACAGCCCAGGCCTATGCGCGCCAGGCCATGGGCAGCAATCCGGCCAGCTGGCAATGGGGCAAGCTGCACCAGTACAACTTCGCCACCGAAACCACGCAGATGGCGCCCTATATGAGTGCCAGCGAGCGCACCGGCATCAATGCCATCCGCGACTACCTGGACCGCGGCCCCTATGCCGCCGGCGGCGACCACAGCACGCTGAATGTGTCGGCCTACCACTGGGGCAAGGACTTCGACACCTGGCTGATTCCGGCCATGCGCATCGTCGTCGACTTCAGCCGCGAGGAGCCGCTGATCGGCCTGAACAGCACCGGCCAGTCCGGCAACCCGGCCAGCCCGCACTACGCCGATGGCATCGACGCCTGGCTCAAGGGCCAGTACATGAGCTTCCCGTTCCAGTCGAAGAACCTCGAACGCGCCTACGGCAATACCCGTCTGACCCTGACGCCGGGACGCTGACGACCACTCGTCGCCCGGCGCTGAACTTACTGCCGCCGGGCGACTCAGAGTTAACGGACTTACTCCATATCTTCAGGGCGCTCTCGGGCGCCCTTTCTTTTGCCCGTCATCCGCCGCCGTTGTGAGCTAGCTTGTTTAGGCAACCCCGGCGGATTGGCTCTCTTGCGCAAACCACTGCTCACCCGACTACTCAAGCTGCGCGAACTCGACAGAGTCTGGCGCTCGCGCGTGCAACAGGAAAACCTCAAGCGCCTGTACTTTCTCGCGCTGTTCGGGGTATTCCTCAGCCTCAGCCAGATCTGCCTGTTCTGGCTGCTGGATGCCACCGGCTCAGCCGCCGAAGCGCGCTGGCGCGAAATATCCCTGCTGGTACACCCGGCCATTCTGCTGCTATCACTGCTGATCGGCGGGCTGACCCTGCGCCTGCGCCGCCAGGACAATCCGAGCACTGCGGTCGAGCGGCTGAGTACCCTCACGGCAACCTTGGTACTGGCTATTGGCCTGATGCTGACGGCCTTCGACCAACTGGTGATCCAGGGCGTAACGCCACTGGTCGCCGCCTGCAGCATCACCGCCCTGCTGCTCTACCTGCGGCCACTCACCGCCCTGATCCTGTTCAGCACGGCGCTGATCATCGGCGTGCTGATCATCGACCAGCTGTCGAACAGCCCAGCACTCAAGCTCAGCAGCACCATGAACAGCCTCACCGCCTGCGCCAGCGGCCTACTGGTATCGTGGATTCTGTACCGCAACTTTCTGCGCGAGCAGCAGCTGCGCAAGGTACTGCTGCGCCAACGCGAGATTCTCAAGGCGCGCACCCGCCAGCTGCAGTTCCAGGCCAGCCACGACACCCTCACCGGCCTGCTCAACCGCCGCGAGTTCGAGCGCCTGACCGAAAGTGAACTGTCACGGGTCAACCGGCACCCTGCGCCCCTCAGCCTGCTGATGCTCGACCTCGACCATTTCAAGGCGATCAACGACAACTTCGGCCATCCCGCCGGGGATGCAGTGATTCGCCATGTCGCCCGCCTGCTCGGCGAACACACCCGCAACTGCGACACCATTGGTCGCCTGGGTGGAGAGGAGTTCATCATTCTGCTGCCGGAAACCGACCTGCCGCAGGCACAACAGACGGCCGAAAAACTTCGCGGGCTGATCGAGCACAGTGCCATCGATATCGAAAACGGCCGCCTGCAGATTACCGCCAGCATCGGTCTGGCCTGCCTGGCACCAGGCTGCCCGACTCACCTGACGCCCTTCTACCAGGCCGCCGACCAGGCCCTGTACCGGGCCAAGCGCGGCGGCCGCAGCCGGGTCGAACACTTCTACTTCACGCCCGGTCTCGACACGGTGCCGG
>CALMID010000380.1 GCA_937863915.1 uncultured Pseudomonas sp. | reverse complement strand
AGGCCAAAGTGCTCGACGATACCGCCACCCGTCGCGCCCAGTGGGCCGAAGCCATGGGCATCATCAACCATCACCCAGGCCTGCTTCCGGCGCGCCTCGGCACACAGCGCCGGCAGATCAGCCAGGTCGCCATCCATGCTGAACACGCCATCGGTGACCACCAGAGTGTTGCCCGTGGCCTTCTCCAGTCGGCTGGCCAGGCTGGCCGCGTCATTGTGTAGATAACGCGAGAAGCGCGCGCCGGACAGCAGGCCCGCATCCAGCAGGGAAGCATGATTGATGCGGTCTTCCAGCACCGTATCGCCCTGCCCGACCAGCGCGGTGACGGCGGCCAGGTTGGCCATATAGCCGGTGGAAAACAGCAGCGCCCGCGGACGCCCGGTGAATTCGGCCAGCGCTTCTTCCAGCTCGTGGTGCGGCGTGCTGTGGCCGATCACCAGGTGCGAGGCGCCACCGCCGACGCCCCATTTCTCGGCGCCGGCGCGCAGGGCCGCGATCACCTCGGGGTGGTGGGCCAGGCCCCGGTAGTCGTGGGAACAGAAGGCCAGCAGCGGCGGGCCATCGACCCGCACCTCGGGGCCCTGCGGCCCCTCCAGCAACGGGCGCTGCCGGAACAGGTGGGCAGCGCGACGCTCAGCCAGGCGCGTGGCGAGATCAAAGGCCATCGTCGGCCCCGGCTCAGGCCGACGCGGCGTTGTAGAACAGCTTGGAGTCGCGCTGCTCGGCCAGGGCCTGCTCGATGGCGGCCTGGTGCACCTCGTCGGCGTGCTCCTCGCGCTCTTCCGGCTTGATGCCGAGGCGCTTGAACAGCTGCATGTCCTTGTCGGCCTGCGGGTTGGCGGTAGTCAGCAGCTTCTCGCCGTAGAAGATCGAATTGGCGCCGGCCATAAAGGCCAGGGCCTGCATCTGCTCGTTCATCGCCTCGCGCCCGGCGGACAGGCGCACGTGGGACTTCGGCATCATGATCCGCGCCACGGCCAGCATGCGGATGAAGTCGAACGGATCGACGTCCTGCTCCTCGGCCAGCGGCGTGCCCTTGACCTTGACCAGCATGTTGATCGGCACGGACTCCGGGTGCTCCGGAAGGTTGGCCAGCTGGATCAAGAGCCCGGCGCGGTCGTCCAGCGACTCGCCCATGCCGAGGATGCCGCCGGAGCAGATCTTCATCCCCGCCTCGCGCACATAAGCGAGGGTCTGCAGACGCTCGCTGTAGGTGCGGGTGGTGATGATGTTGCCGTAGAACTCCGGCGAGGTATCCAGGTTGTGGTTGTAGTAATCGAGCCCCGCCGCGGCCAGCGCCTGGGTCTGCTCCTTGTCGAGCTTGCCCAGGGTCATGCAGGTTTCCAGGCCCAGGGCCTTCACACCCTCGACCATCTTCAGCACGTAGGGCATGTCTTTGGCCGACGGATGCTTCCACGCCGCGCCCATGCAGAAGCGGGTGGAGCCGATGGCCTTGGCCTCGGCGGCCGCCTCCAGCACCTTCTGCACTTCCATCAGCTTTTCCTTGTCCAGGCCGGTGTTGTAGTGACCGGACTGCGGACAGTACTTGCAGTCTTCCGGACAGGCGCCGGTCTTGATCGACAGCAGCGTGGAAACCTGCACGCGGTTCGGGTCGAAGTGTGCGCGGTGTACGGTCTGGGCCTGGAACAGCAGGTCGTTGAACGGCTGCTCGAACAGGGCCTTGACCTCGGCCAGGGTCCAGTCGTGACGGGTAACGGAAGCAGTGCTGGCACTCATCGGCGGTATTCCTTATTCGTTGGCTGCTAGGCTGGTCGCAACACGGATGCAGGCATCGTCAGGGAAGCACCATGCGCTGTCAACCAACCCAGCAGAACCAGGTTTACAACTGGACAAAAAACAAACAAATCTGTTTGTTGTGTGATGAACCGGCCGAAGCCGGTCCACCGCTCTGCGCCGCCTGTGAAACGGAGCTGCCCTGGCTCGGCGCACACTGTGCGGTGTGCGCCCTGCCGCTGACCGGTACGCCAGAGGGCAGCCTACTGACCTGCGGCGCCTGCCTGCGCAAACCGCCACCTTTCAGCCGGGTCGAAGCGGCCTGGCGCTATGCCTTCCCGCTGGACAGCCTGATCACCCGCTTCAAGCATCAGGCGCAATGGCCCATGGGACGCCTGCTGGCCAGTCTGATGTCACATCACCTGCAGCATGCCTTCAGCGAAGGCCTGCCGCGCCCCGATCTGCTGCTCCCCGTGCCACTGAGCCGGCAGCGTCTGCGCCAGCGCGGCTTCAATCAGGCGGCGATGCTCGCCGACTGGCTGGCCGGCGAACTCCAGCTGAAGCAGCAGGCAGCCTGGCTGCAACGGGTGCAGGACACGCCGGCGCAGCAGAACCTGGATGCCGCCCAGCGCCAGCGCAACCTGCGTCACGCCTTCGCCCTGGCCGGGCAGGCCGAGGTGCAGGGCCTGCATCTGGCACTGGTGGATGACGTGCTGACCACTGGCGCCACCGCCACCAGCCTGGCGCGCCTGTTGCTCAAAGCAGGCGCGGCGCGGGTGGACATCTACTGCCTGGCGCGCACGCCCCGCCCGGGTTACGCCTAAAGAGGTAATTGACCCGCCCGGCGGGATCGCTCAGGGTATAGCGCTATATACCAATCTATACGGCGAATCCCGATGAGCCTGTTGACCACCCTCGCCCAGCACGTCGCCCGGCGGCCCCAGCGGATCGCCCTGCTGCAGCAGATTGCCGAGCAGGGCTCGATCACCCGCGCGGCCAAGGCAGCCGGCCTCAGCTACAAGGCCGCCTGGGATGCCATCGAGGAACTCAACAACCTGGCGGCCACGCCACTGGTGGAGCGCAGCGTCGGCGGCCGTGGCGGCGGTGGCGCGCGCCTGTCCGCGCAAGGCGAGCGCCTGCTGCAGCTGTACCAGCGTCTGGAAGCGCTGCAGGCCCAGGTGCTGCAGGCCGCCGAGCACGACAGCGACCTGCAGCTGCTCGGCCGCCTGATGCTGCACACCAGCGCCCGCAATCAGCTGAGCGGCTGGGTGCGCGCCATTCACCCCAGCGGCGGCAACGACCTGATCGACATCGAGCTGCCGGGCGGCGCCTGCCTGCAAGCGCAGATCACCCACGACAGCACCCTGCGCCTGCACCTGCAGCCGGGCAGCAACGTGGTCGCCCTGTTCAAGGCCGGCTGGCTGAAGCTGAGCCCCGCTGCCGCGACCAGCACGGAGGCCAACCGGTTGAGCGGCCATATCGAACAGATTGTGAACGGGGACGACAGCTGTGAAGTGCATATCCGCCTGAGCGGCGGCCAGTCCCTGTGTGCCCTGGCCCAGGCCGCGCAGCTGCAGGCCGAGCAACTCACCCTGAACAGCCCGGTACTGGCCCAGGTCAGCCCGAGCCAGGTACTGATCGGTCGCCAATTCTGAGCGCCACCCCTCCTGACCGCAGAGAGTCTTGATCATGCGTTTTTTGCTCACCACCGCCCTGCTCAGCCTGACCCTGCACACGCAGGCCGCCGAACCGCTGCGCATTGCCGTCGCGGCCAATCTGCTGCCGGTGATGGAACGGATCACCCACGACTACCAGCAGCACGGCGGCCAGCCTGTGCAACTGGCGGGTGGCTCCAGTGGCGCCTTCTTCGAGCAGATTCGCCGTGGAGCGCCTTTCGACCTGTTCTTCTCCGCCGACGCCGAGCGCCCGCAGCAACTGGTTGCCACGGGCATCGGCCAGGGCGCGCACAGTTACGCCTGCGGACGCCTGGCCCTGTGGACGCCACGCCACCGCCCCGACCTCAACGCCCTGCCCGCCGGCAAGCTGGCCATTGCCCAGCCGGACACCGCGCCCTACGGCAAGGCTGCCCTGCAGGCCCTGGAGCGCAGCGGCCAGTTGCAGGCCGTGCAGCCACGCCTGGTGTATGCCCAGGACATCGGCCAGGCCTACCAGTTCGTCTCCAGTGGCAATGCCCCCGCCGGCCTGGTCGCGCTGAGCCAGTTGCGCGCCAGCCAGATCCCCGCCGGCCAGTACGCCGCGCTCGCCGATACGCTGTACAGGCCCCTGCTGCAGAAACGCATCCTGCTGGCCACCGGCACGCGTGCGGCGCTGGCAGAAGACTTCCTGCAGTTCTTCGAGGCGCAGCAGAGCACGCTGAAGAACGCCGGTTACATCCTGCCCGGAGAGCCCGGCTGTGCTGCTGAGTAACGCCGACTGGCAAGCGGTGGGCATCAGCCTGCAACTGGCCGGTCTGTCCACTGCACTCCTGCTGCTGATCGGCCTGCCCCTGGCGATCTGGCGGGTGCGCCGGGAAACGCCGCTGCGTCGGGTACTGGACGCCGTGCTGGCCCTGCCGCTGGTTCTGCCACCCACGGTGCTGGGCTTTTACCTGCTGGTGCTGTTCGCCCCGCAGACGCTGCTCGGCAGCAGCTGGCAATGGCTGAGCGGCCAGCCACTGGCCTTCAGCTTTTCCGGACTGGTGCTGGGCTCGGTGATCTATTCGCTGCCCTTCGTCGTGCAGCCGCTGACCGTCGCCCTGCGCGAGATCCCGGTCAATCTGCTGGAGTCCGCCGCCAGCCTCGGTGCCAACCGCTGGCAGCGCCTGTGGCGCATCACCCTGCCCCTGCTGCGCCGCGGCCTGCTGGTCGCTGCCACCCTGGGCTTTGCCCACACCCTCGGCGAATTTGGCGTGGTACTGATGCTGGGCGGCAGTATTCCGGGGGAAACCCAGGTGGTGTCGATCGCACTGTTCCAGCATGTCGAAGCCTCGCGCTACGCCCAGGCTCATCAACTGGCGGCCCTGATGCTCGGTCTGTCGTTCTTCCTTCTGCTGCTGGTCTATGGCCTGGGCGCCCAGCGCCGGCCTGCCACCGCGCCGCGCGACTAACCACCGGGGCGCAATGCGACTAGACTGGCGCCCCCACCACTGGAGCCGGCCATGTCCCATCCCTTTGCCACCCTCAGCCCCGACCTGGTGCTGGATGCCGTGGAAAGCCTCGGCTACCTCAGCGATGCCCGCGTGCTGGCCCTCAACAGCTACGAAAACCGCGTCTATCAGGTCGGCATCGAAGGCGAGACCCCGCTGATCGCCAAGTTCTACCGCCCCGCGCGCTGGAGCGATGCGGCGATCCGCGAGGAGCATGCCTTCAGCCTGGAACTGGCCGAACACGAAATACCGGTGGTGGCCCCCTTGCTGCGCGATGGCGAGAGTCTGTTCGAACATGCCGGCTTCCGCTTCGCCCTGTTCCCGCGGCGCGGCGGCCATGCGCCGGAGCCGGGCAATCTCGACCAGCTGTACCGCCTCGGCCAACTGCTCGGCCGCCTGCACGGCGGCGGTGCCAGCCGGCCGTTCCAGCACCGCGAAACCATGACGGTCGAGAACTTCGGCCACCAGTCGCTCGCCTGCGTACTGGACAGCGGCTTTCTCCCGGCCAGCCTGCGCCCGGCTTACGAGTCGGTCGCCCGCGACCTGCTGGCGCGGCTGGACGCGCTGTTCGCCAGCGTGCGCTACACGGCCATCCGCCTGCATGGCGACTGCCACCCGGGCAACCTGCTGTACCGCGACGAAGCCTTCCACATGGTCGACCTCGACGACTGCCGCATGGGGCCGGCCATGCAGGACCTGTGGATGATGCTGGCCGGCGAGCGGCAGGAGCGCCTGGGCCAGCTCAGCGAACTGATGGAGGGCTACCAGGAATTCCACGACTTCGACCGCCGCGAACTGGCCCTGATCGAGGGCCTGAGAAGCCTGCGCCTGCTCCATTACAGTGCATGGCTGGCGCGGCGCTGGGACGATCCGGCCTTCCCCATGAGCTTTCCCTGGTTCGCCAACGAACGCTACTGGGGCGACCAGATCCTTGCGCTACGCGAGCAGCTGGCCGCTCTGGACGAGGCGCCGCTGCAGTTGTTCTGATTTTTCATCGCGCTGTTCTGGGCGTTCATAAAACTGGCACACGGGCTGCATAGGCTTAAGCAACCGAGCAGCAGCTCTGCCAGTTTCGGGGACCTTGGTACAGGCAGGCCGGGGATTCCCTTTTTTATCGCCCACACGAAGGCCACCCCATGGGGTGGCCTTCGTCGTTTCAGCGATACAGTTCGCGCCGGTAGATCAGCGGGGCGGCGCCACGATAGACACCGAAGGTCGCCAGCCCCTGCGGCGCCTCGCGGCCATTGCCGCGCCAGTCGAACCACAGCCAGTCCGGCAGGCAGTTGGCCTGCCCGGCAATACAGGCGGTTGGCGTGGGCAGACCGACCGGCACCGAGCCGTCGTTGCCCGCCCCGGGCGCGGTCAGGGTGATCACCCCCTGTGCCGCCGTCAGCGTGGGCGAGGAGAGGCTGGCCGTGGTGTCACCCACACTGAGATTGCCCGTGGGAGTGCCCAGTTGGGGTTGCCCCAGCACGGCCGCCGTACAGGTATCCGCGCCTTCCAGCTGGAACAGCCCCGTGCTGCTGCCCTGCCAGCTCTCCAGACGCAGCGGCAGCGCCAGCGGCTGAAGCTCGGAGCCATGGGCATTGCCGATGGACAGGCGACCCAGGCGCACCTGGCTGCCGGAGAAGTCATAGCTGTAGGTCTGACAGGTGCTGCCGCTGCCGACACAGGCGCCATCGGCATCGGTCAGGGCCGAGGCGCTGAAACCCTGGCGGATGGCCGCATTGAACGGCAGGTCATCGGCTTGCGGCACCGTGGCCGGCGCGTACAGCAGCTGCTCGCCACTCCCGCGCCAGGTCCGCGCGCCATCGCCACCATCGGCACCGCTCTGGCTGGTCGTCAACGTACCCTGGGCCTGCAGACGTCCCACAGTATCCAGACTGGCCTTACCGGTAACGGACAGGTAGGCGTCACGCCCGGGCAGGCTCAGGCGCCAGAAATCACCCCGGTCATAGTTGCCGGTCACTACATTCTGGCGGTTGAAGGCGGTCACCGTCAGGCGCGGGTCCTGACCGCTGGCAAAGGCCATCGGCTGGCCCTGGTAGCTGAAGGCAGTACCACAG
>CALMID010000379.1 GCA_937863915.1 uncultured Pseudomonas sp. | reverse complement strand
CCCAGGCGGAAGTTGCTGTGGCTGATCTGTCCGAGTGAATCAAACGCAAAACGCCTGGCCGCCTCCTGGTTCATGAACAGCACGTTGGGGGAGCTGTGGATCGGTTGCGAGAAGTAGGCAAAGGCTTCGCGTTCGGGGGTGATCAATGCCCCTGGCAATATGTCCAGGCTGCCCTTTTTCAGGTTGTGCAGGCCTCTGGCCCACGGCAGCTCGACGAAACGTGGCTTGCAGCCCATGCGCCCCAGCACCTCGCGCAGCAGGTCAGAGTTCGCGCCGTGCACCTGCTGGGTGGCATCAGGCATGTCGTAGGGCGGGTCGTTGGCCCAGCGCACGGTTTTCTCACAGGCCCGGCTTACCTGCGCGGCTCCGGCAAGCAGTAACAGGCACAGCAGGAGTGTTCGTCGCTGAGGCATCGGCGTCTCGTTGTGAAGTATGGAGTGGAGTCGGCACTGGCGCTGACTCTTGCGTGCTTGAGCCAGCTCCCCCGTTGCGGTGTTCAGTCTAGCCTAGGGCCGAATATCGGGAGCCGGGGTCAGTGGCACCGCCTGATCATGGGCGGCCTGCTGCTGGCGGTCGAGGGCGCGCTGAAATGCCGGCCTGTCCTGCAGGCGAGCCCAGTAGGCCTGTATGCGTGGCGTGAACTGTTCGGCGAGGCCCAGATGTTCCGCCAGTAGCAGGGCGTAGCCAACGGCAACGTCGGCGGCGGTGAAGCGCATTGCGCAGAGGAAATCTGCCGTGGCCAAGGCACTCTCCACGGCGCGCAGGCGGGCCAGGAACCAGCGTTCATAGTCCTCGGCTACCTGGGGCTGCAGCCGCTCGCCTGTCTCGAAGTGGCGATAGCGCAGTACCAGTGTCTGCGGAAAGGTCAGCGTGGCATCGCTCATGTGCAGCCAGTTCAGATAAACCCCGAAATCCGCCTCATCGACGGCGACGTCCAGCTCTCCGGGACTGTGCCGGGCGGCAAGGTATTGGCAAATGGCCGCCGACTCGGTCAGGCGTACGTGCCCGTCGACCAGCAGCGGCACCGTGCCCAATGGGTTTTCTTCCAGGTAGTGACGGGCCACGGCGCGCGGCGGAAAGGGCCACATGCGCAGCTCATAGGGCAGGCCCAGCTCTTCAAGCAGCCACAGGGGGCGAAAGGATCTGGCGCTGACGCAATGATGCAGGGTGATCATCGGGTGTTCATCGTGGGGGGCAGGCGCACAGATTATGGCGCTTGTGGGGCGAGAGCCAGTGTTGATGGACAAAGGCGTTTAGCGGCGCTCTGCGACAGACCCTGTCGCCAGATTTCGGCACTTCTTCGACACTGGCAAGCAGCAGAAACGAAAAAGCCCTGCGTGAGCAGGGCTTTAACGATTGGATTCTGGAGCGGGCGAAGGGAATCGAACCCTCGTCATGAGCTTGGGAAGCTCAGGTAATGCCATTATACGACGCCCGCTCGGACGGCCGTCTTTGTACCAGAATCGGCCTTGGCCGGGAAGCAGGCGGCTGAAATTCCTGGGTTTCTCAGAACGCGGCGACTTCCTCGTCGCTCAGCGCACGGTATTGCCCCACCGGCAGATCGCCCAGGTTCAGAGGGCCGATACGTTCGCGGTGCAGGCCGATGACCTTGTTCTGGAAGTGGCCGAACATGCGCTTGACCTGGTGGTAGCGGCCCTCGTGCAGGGTCAGGCGGGCGCTGTGGCTGTCGAGGATTTCCAGTTCGGCGGGCAGGGTGGTGAGGTCTTCATAGGCGAAGTACAGGCCGCGGGCGAATACCTCGATGTATTCGTCGGTGATGGGCTGCTCGGTCTGCACCCGGTAGACCTTGGGCTGCTTGCTGCCCGGCAGGGTCAGGCGTCTGGTCCACAGGCCGTCGTTGCTGATCAGCAGCAGGCCGCTGGTGTTGAGGTCCAGGCGGCCGGCCAGGTGCAGGTCATCCTTGTCCGGCTCGTCGAGCAGGTCGAGCACGGTGCGGTGCTCGGGATGGCAGGTGGCGCTGACCACGCCCACCGGCTTGTGCAGCATGAAGTAGCGTGCCGCCTTGCCGGCCTGCAGCAGCTCATCATCCAGTTGTACCCGGCTGAATTCGCGCACCTCGGCCTGGGCGTCGCGGCACTCCAGGCCATCCAGGCGAATACGGCCCTGGCTGATCAGCTGGCGGGCGTCCTGGCGGTTGAAGCGCGGCAGGTTGCTGAGGAAACGATCAAGACGCATCGACAGCCTGGCTGGCGAGTTGTGCGCAGGCCGGGCACAGGCAGGCCTGCTGGCGTGCCTCGGCGGGAATGCGCGCCAGGGCATCGGCACTGATCGGTGTGCTGAAACACCAGCAGGGCAGCGTGGCGGTGGCCGGATTGGCCAGTGTGCACTGGTTGGCTGCCCCGCACAGCGGGCAACGCTGCGGGTCGACGGGCGTGTCAGTCATGCCGGGGCTCCAGCTGCACATCCTGCACCCAGGGTTCCAGGCGCTGGCCGAAGGCCAGTTCCACCTGGTAGTGGGCGCGCTGTTGCTCGGGCTGGGCATATTCGGCGCGCAGGGCGTCGCGGCTGGCCAGCGGCAGGTACAGATCGCCCACGCGCAGTTCGCTGATATGGCCGCGCACGTACCAGCGTTTGTCCTGCTGGCTGAGGCTGGCGCTGATGCGGGCCGGCACGATGGCGTAGCGCTGGCGGTCGGGGTAACGCTGGCGCAGGCTGGCTCGGTCGAGACCGGCGGCCACTGCATACAGGCGACTGTCCTGCTCACGGGCGTGTTGCAGTTGCTGTTCGAGGTCCTTGATGCGCTCGGCGGCGGCCTGTTTGCTGCGCGCTTCGGCCAGTTCAGCAGCCGCGCGGGCCAGCTCGCGCTGATAGGTCGGGCCATCGAACTCCAGCACCACCAGCGCATTGCGTTCCTGCAGGCGCCAGCGGGCGTAGTTTTCCTGACCGTCTTCGGGTAGCTCATCGAAACCCAGCTCGAGCAGGGCATTGCGCTGCAGCCAGTCGGGGCCGCGCCAGTCGTTGGCGCGGCGCTGTTCCTGCTGCCAGTCCAGGCGCAGGGCCAGGTTGGAGTTTTCCTGTGGGCCGAATTCGCGCCAGGCGAATGGCAGCTCCCGCTCGGACAGGCGCAGCTGGCTGTCCGGCGTGCCGCTGCGGTTCCACGCCACGCCAGCCAGGCTCAGGGCATTGCTGATCACGATCAGGCCGGCGGCGGCCAGCAGCAGGCGGGCCGGCTTCATGGCTGCACCTCCACGGCGAGGCTACGACGCAGGCGGCGCATCACCAGCAGGACCAGGATGGCCAGCAGACCGAGGAGGAAGAAGAACAGGTACTTGGGCAGGTAGTCCCACCACCAGTCGAAGACCTTGCAGAACAGGGCAATGACGAACAGCAGCGTGCCGCCGTTGATCAGCTCGGCCTGTTGGCGGCGAATGCCGATGTAAATGGCCAGCGCCGGCACGGCGAAACCTAGCAACTGATAGATGCCCTCGATCAGATCCGGGTCCAGGCGCAGGTAGCTGCCTTCCCCCCAGTAGCCGAGGATCAGCATTGGCAGCAGCAGGCAGACCAGACCGAGCATCCGGTACATCGCGGCAAAGCCGGCGAAGCGGCGCTGCACGGCCAGTTCGGCGCTGGCCAGCATGAGCAGGGCCGGCAGCAGGAAGTTCTCCGGGCGTTCGATGCAGGCCAGCCAGTCGAGGCCGTCCCAGCTGTGCAGGCGGCTGGCGCAGAAGGCCGTGGCACTGAGCAGGCCCAACCCGAGCAGCAGGCGCAGCTCGCAGGCATAGGCCAGCAGCAGGGCCAGCGCGGCCCAGGCCAGCAGGGCCTGATCGGTGGGGGTGATATTGAAGATCTGCCCCAGCATGACCAGGTTGAGGACGAAGGCGGTAAAGGTCAGCAGCGCCGCCAGCTTGCTGAAGTAGCCGCTGTCATCCAGGCGTTGCAGGGCTGCGGTGAGCAGCAGGCCGAGCAGCGGCGCGGCGATCAGGATGGCGACCTGGCTGGTGCTGCCGAACAGGCCCCAGAAGCGGTAGAACAGGAAGAACAGGCTGGCGGCCAGGGCCAGGGCGCCGAGCAGCGAGGCGATACGCATGCCCAGCGACAGCTGGTGCGCCTGGCGGCTGTGATCGATGTCGAAGCGGCTGGCCAGCTCGCCGAGCAGGCGCTGATGGTAGCCCTGCACCTGGGCCTGCTGGTTGGCTGCCAGTTGCAGCACGCCCTCGCGTTGCAGGCAGTCCAGCTCGGCGCGGAACTGGGCGATGCGGTCGCTGCGCTGCTGGGCCTGCGCGCGGTTGTCGATGGTCATGGTGACGTCCCTGTTTTTAGGCGCTGGCGCCTGGCTCGCTGGCAATCCGGTTGCGGCCACTCTGCTTGGCACGGTAAAGCGCGCGGTCGGCGCGGGCGATCAGGCCATCCAGGCCTTCGCCGCCGGTGAGGTTGGTCAGGCCGATGCTGATGGTGACCTTGAGCGCCTTGTCTTCCCAGAAGAAGTGCTGCTGCTCCAGTTGGGCACGCAGTTTTTCCGCCAGTTGCTGGGCGGTGTCCAGCGCGGTGTTCTTGAACAGCACGATGAACTCTTCACCGCCCCAGCGGCAGACGATGTCCGAGCGGCGCAGGGATGCCCGCAACTGGTTGGCAAAGCCCTTGAGCACCACATCACCGGCCATGTGGCCGTGGGTGTCGTTGAGGGTCTTGAAGTGGTCAAGGTCGATGACGATGGCGCTCAGGGGCTGCTGCTCGCGGCGGGCTTCCTCGATGGCCTGCCCGGCGAGCATCTCGAAGCCACGGCGGTTGGGCAGTTCGGTGAGCTGGTCGCTGGCCGCCAAGCGTTCGATGCGCCGCTGGTAGCGGCGAATGATCAGGCTGAACAGGGTCATCACGACGGCGGTGACCAGCAGGCACATCAGCACGCTGAGCCACAGCGACTGGCGGATTTCGGCGGTCTGCCCGCCATCATGCTTGGTGACGAACAGGTAGTTCTTCAGCTCGGGGATGTAGCGCACATTGACGAAGTAGCGGTGGCCTTCGTACTCGTATTCGTAGCTGCCATCACGCAGCTCGGGCATCTGCGCGAGCAGGCCGTCGAGGCCCTCGATATCGGCAATCGCCTTGCCGGCGCGGTTGCCGAACGGCCCGCCGGCCTCGCCGGTGAGGCTGATCACACCACGCTGGTTGACCAGGTAGACGGTGCGGTCGAAGCGCTTCTGGTAGGTGTCGATCAGCTTGCCCACGCTCTCCACGGAGAGGCCAACGCCGGTGACGCCGAGAAAGTGCTGGGCCTCGTCGAGAACCCGGTAGTTGATGAAGATGGCCATGCTGTCCTGGTTGGCCATGTCGATATCGACATTGATCTCGTAGGGCTCGCTCAATTCGCGGGCGCGGAAGTACCAGGCATCCCGTGGTTCATCCTGGGCCACCTGCTTGAGGATGCCGCGGCTCTGGAAGTAGGTGCGGGTCTTTTCCGAGACGAAGAAGCTGGTGAAGGCGTTGTGGCGGTTCTGCACTTCGCGCAGGTAGCGGGTGATCTGCTCGGGGTTCTGTTCGCCGTGCTTGATCCAGTCGTGCAGGAAGGTGTCGTTGGCCATCATCGAGGCAATCAGCACCGGGCGCACCAGGTCGCGCTGGATTTCCGAATAGACGTTATCCGAGGTCAGCGGCAGTTCGGTGCTGAGGATGCTGCTGCGTACCGCTTTCAGCGAGGTGTAGTAGCTGAACAGGGTGGTGGTGAGAAACCCGCCCAGCAGCAGGAACAGCAACAGCAGGCGCAGTGGCACAAGGGTCCGGTGGCGGCTGGTCAACGGCATGCAGAGCGCTCCCTGGCTCGATGATCTCCCGTTAGTGTGGCAGAGGCCGGCGCCGCCAGCGAGTGCGGCGCCGTGACGCGGGTTTCAGCGGCTGGCCAGCCAGGCGCGCCAGCCGCCGAAGGCGGTGATATCGCTGGCGCCTTCCAGTCCATAGCCTTCGCAGATGAAACCGGTTTCCCAGCTGCCGTCGGCCAGCTGCACCTTGCCCAGGCCCAGCGGCGCCGGGATGCCAGTGAGGAAGGAGCCCAGTTCGCTGCTCGGCAGCTCCCAGACCTCCACGGCGATGGCCACGCCGCCCTCGGCAACGCGGACCATGCCCGGACGCAGCACCGCACCGCCGGCCAGGGCATACAGCCGGTAGTCCGGCGAGCTCTGGGTGGCCTGCAGCAGACGACCGCCGCGCTGGCGCAGCTGCCAGTTCAGCGGCAGGCCGTCGAGGTGCGCGCCGCACACCACCACGCGGGCGCGATCGTTGCGGGCGACGGCAGCCGGGGCTTGCGCGTCCAGGCTGCGCTCACCGACCAGCGCCAGGCCGGTTTGGCGCTGCAGGCCGTCGGCCAGGCTCAGCAGATACTGGTCGGTGAAGGCGCGGCCGAACAGGGTCACGCCCCATGGCAGGCCGTTTTGCATGAAGCCGGCCGGCACCGCGACGGCCGCGTAGTCGAGCATGTTCATGAAGTTGGTGTAGTAGCCCAGGTCCGAATTGCGCTTGACCGGTTCGGCGTGCAGCTCGGCCAGGGTCACCGGGCGCGGGTAGGCCGGGGTCAGGATGCAGTCCAGATCGGCGAGGATGCGGTCGCAGATGGCCTTGAGTGCCTGCAGGCGGTACTGGGCGCGGAAGGTGTCGACGCCACTGACGCCGGGTGCCTTTTCCAGCACGGCCTTGATCACCGGTAGCACGGCGTCTGGCTGCTGCTCGATCAGTGCGCCGGCGACGCTGTAGCGTTCGGCCACCCAGGGGCCTTCATAGAGCAGGCGCGCGGCTTCGAGGAAGGGCGCGAAGTCGATTTCCACCGCTTCGCCGCCGAGGGCTTTCAGCTGCTCGATGGTCGCGGCGAACAGCACCGGGCTTTCCGGGCAACCCAGAAACTCCAGCTGTGCCGGCACGCCGAAACGGAAACCGGTGCGCGGCTTACCGAAGGCGCTGGCGTCGTTCCATAGCGGGTTGGCGCGGCTATATTCGTCGCGGGCATCGAGCTTGGCGGTCAGCGCCAGTAGCTGGCTGGCCTCAAGGGCGGTGGCGGTGAAGTAGGTCACGCAGTCCAGCGTGCGGCAGGCTGGCACCACGCCGGCCGTGGATATCAGCCCCTTGCTGGCCTTGAGCCCGATCAAATTGTTCAGCGCCGCCGGCACCCGGCCGCTGCCGGCGGTGTCGGTGCCCAGCGCAAAGCTGACCACGCCCAGTGCCACGGCCAGGGCCGAGCCGGCACTGGAACCGCCGGACGGGTAGTCCGGGTGCACGCTGTTGCGGCATTCGCCATAGGGCGAGCGGGTGCCGTTAAGACCGGTGGCGAAC
>CALMID010000378.1 GCA_937863915.1 uncultured Pseudomonas sp. | reverse complement strand
TGATCAAGTGCGATGACCCGGTGCGTATCCAGCGCTCGCGCCTGGAAATCGCCGCTACCTGGCTGGCCTGCGGTCTGGATGTGGACAAGGCGACCTTCTACCGCCAGTCGGACATTCCCGAGATTCCCGAGCTGACCTGGCTGCTCACCTGTGTCGCCGGCAAGGGCCTGCTCAACCGCGCTCACGCCTACAAGGCCTCGGTGGACAAGAATGTCGAGCAGGGCGAAGACCCGGATGCCGGCGTGACCATGGGCTTGTTCAGCTACCCGGTGCTGATGGCGGCGGACATCCTGATGTTCAACGCGCACAAGGTGCCGGTCGGTCGCGACCAGATTCAGCATGTGGAGATGGCGCGCGATATCGGCCAGCGCTTCAACCACCTGTTCGGCAAGGGCCGTGAGCTGTTCACCCTGCCCGAGGCGGTGATCGAGGAAAGCGTGGCGACCCTGCCTGGCCTCGATGGCCGCAAGATGAGCAAGAGCTACGACAACACCATTCCGCTGTTTGGCACGGCCAAGCAGCTCAAGGATGCCATTGCCCGCATCGTTACCGACTCGCGCCTGCCGGGTGAGCCGAAAGATGCCGACAGCTCGCACCTGTTCACCCTGTATCAGGCCTTCGCCACGGCGGAGCAGCAGGCGGCCTTCCGTGCCGAGCTGGAGGGCGGCTTGGCCTGGGGCGAAGCCAAGCAGTCGCTGTTCACGCTGCTCGACAACGAGCTGGGTGAGGCGCGCGAGCGTTACCACGCGCTGATCGAGCGGCCGTCCGATCTGGAGGACATCCTCCTGGCCGGCGCGGCCAAGGCGCGCAAGACGGCGACCCCGTTCCTCGGTGAGTTGCGCGAGGCCGTGGGCCTGCGTTCGTTCCGCGAGCAGGTCAGCGTGGCCGGTGGTGAGAAGAAAAAGGCGGCCAAGGCCGCGCGCTTTGTCAGCTTCCGCGACGAAGACGGCAGCTTCCGTTTCCGTCTGCTGGATGCGGCCGGTGAGCAGTTGCTGCTGTCGGTCGCCTTCGCCGATGGCAAGGCCGCCGGGCAGGTCAACAAGCGCCTGCAGTCGGGCGAGGCACTGGATGTGCGTGAGCAGGGCGCCGGCTTTGCCGTGTGGCTGGACGGGGCCAGCGTGGCCGAGAGCCCGGCCTTTGCCGATGCCGCTGCTCGTGAGGCTGCCATTGCCCGTCTGCGCGAGGCGCTGACCCCGCAGGAATAAGCGCCGCCAGACCACTGGCGGATTGCCAAGCAACGGGGGCGTCGCTAAAGTGGCGCCCCCGTTTTTACTTGCCCGGCTAACGAATATGACTCCCCTCGAGCGCTATCAGGCCGACCTCAAGCGGCCGGACTTCTTCCACGATGCGGCGCAGGAAAATGCCGTCCGTCATCTCCAGCGTCTCTATGACGACCTGGTGGCCAGCTCCCAGGCCGGCACTGGCCTGCTTGGCAAACTGTTTGGCAAGAAACGCCAGGGGCCGATCAAGGGCGTCTATTTCTGGGGCGGTGTGGGCCGTGGCAAGACCTATCTGGTCGATACCTTCTTCGATGCCCTGCCGTTCGAGCAGAAGATGCGCACCCACTTCCACCGCTTCATGAAGCGTGTGCACGAGGAAATGAAGACCCTCAAGGGCGAGAAAAATCCGCTGACCATCATCGGCAAGCGTTTCGCCGACGAGGCGCGGGTGATCTGCTTCGATGAGTTCTTCGTCAGCGACATCACCGACGCGATGATTCTCGCCACCTTGCTCGACGAGCTGTTCAAGAACGGCGTGAGTCTGGTGGCTACCTCCAACATCGTGCCGGACGGCCTGTACAAGGATGGTCTGCAGCGCGCGCGCTTCCTGCCGGCGATTGCCCTGCTCAAGGAGCACACCGAGATCGTCAACGTCGATAGCGGTGTGGATTACCGCCTGCGGGCCCTGGAACAGGCCGAGCTGTTCCACTGGCCGCTGGATGCCGAGGCAGAGATCAGTCTGGACAAGAGCTTCCGCAGCCTGCTGCCGGAACACTGCACGGTGGAAGAGAACAAGGCGCTGATGATCGAGAACCGCGCGATCATGGCGCGCAAGGAAGGCGATGACGTCGCCTGGTTCGAGTTCCGCGAGCTGTGCGACGGCCCTCGCAGCCAGAACGACTATATCGAGCTGGGCAAGATCTACCACGCGGTGATCCTGGCCAACGTCGAGCAGATGGGCGTGGCCAAGGACGATATGGCGCGGCGTTTCATCAATCTGGTGGACGAGTTCTACGACCGTAACGTCAAGCTGATCATCTCCGCCGAAGTGGAACTCAAGGACCTCTACACCGGCGGACGCCTGAGCTTCGAGTTCCAGCGTACCCTCAGCCGCCTGCTGGAGATGCAGTCCCACGAATTCCTCTCGCGCCCGCACAAGCCGTAACGCGAGCGGAAATGCAAAAGGGCAGCCCATGGGCTGCCCTTTTTGTTGTGCGCAGGCTTAGTTGCTGGCCAGTTGCGCCTGGTACTGCTTGAGCAGCTTCTGGGCGTGGGCCACTTCCAGGGCTTCCATGGCATTGATCGGCTTGATCGCCACGGCTTTCTGCAGGTGCTGCAGAGCCTTGTCTTCCTCATCGTCGCCATACACGTAGCCGAGGGCGTTGGCGTACTCGTAGTGGCCGATCGGCAGGTCATCCTTGGCGCGGAACGAGCGGCCGAAGTATTGCTCCATCTTGTCGGCGCTGACGCCGTAGGTCATGCGTCCGACCATCGAGCCCACCTTGCGGATCACGCCGGCTTCATAGCCGCCATACAGGGCCAGGGCGAACGGCTGGTTGGGCTGCTTGGCCAGCAGGGCATCAAGCTCCTTGGGGATCTGGCTGGTGTAGCCGCGCTTGAGTACCACCGGCACCGACAGCTCTTCGCCCAGGCGGGCCTTGGCATAAACGCGGCCGAACTGGGCGGCGATGTCGGCCTGCACCAGATCGCCGGCCTTGTCGGTGTAGTCGATGACTTCTTCCAGCAGGCGGTGTTTTTCCTGCTGATTGCTTTCCATGAACAGGGCGTAGATCACCTGGGAGAACATCGCCGGAATCTGTCCGCCAACGCCAAGTTTGAGGCCGTCGGCCTTGGCCTTGGCAAAATCGCCACGGAAAGTGCTGCGCCAGACATCCTGCAGCTTGGCGGCATAGATCTCGGCTTCTTCCGACTTGCCGCTAAAGCCTGTGCCGCCGGCCACGGTCAGCTCCAGGGCCTTGGGGTACTTTGTGGCCATGGTGACGATGTAGTCGGCATCCGGGAACGGGTAGTTGGGGCCGAAGCCACGCGTCAGTTGTGGCCAGGCCTGGCGCAGCTTCTCTCCCGAGTAATCGTAGGCCTGCTGGTCGAGCGGGAAGGGCTTCCAGTTGTCGTTGGCGTGGGCAGCCAGGCTGCAGGTGGCGAGCAGGGCAAAGAGAGTGCGGCGCATGACGGTAACCTGTTCTTGTAGTTGTCGGACAATCCCCGGAGGGTTGCGCCGATCATAGGGGCGTCTGCGCCTGGTCCAACCCATCCTAGGGATGGGCGTCCTTCTGCCGGTACTGCTGGCGGTACTGGTTGGGTGACAGCTGGGTGTGCTGGCGAAACAGGCGGGCGAAGAAACTGGCGTCGTCGTAGCCCACTTCGTAGCTGATGGTCTTGATGCTCTTGCGGGTGGACGAGAGCAGGCTCTTGGCGGTTTCGATGCGCAGCCGCTGCAGGTAGTGCAGTGGCTTGTCGCCGGTGGCGCTCTGGAAACGGCGCATGAAGTTGCGGATGCTCATGCCGTGCTCGCGGGCGACGTCCTCGAAACGGAACTTGTCGGCGAAGTGTTCTTCCAGCCATTGCTGGATCTGCAGGATGCTGACATCGCGGTGCAGTTTCTGGCCGCCAAAGCCGATCCGGCCTGGGGTGTAGCTGCGCTGCACTTCGTAGAGGGTGTCGCGTGCCACGGCCTGGGCCACGGCGGCGCCGCAGTAGCGCTCGATCAGGTAGATATACAGGTCGCAGGCCGAGGTTACGCCCCCTGCGCTGAACAGGTTGTCGGCATCGGCCAGGTGCTTGTCCTGGTTGAGCAGCACCTTGGGGAAGCGCTGCTCGAATTCCTTGAAGAAGCGCCAGTAGGTGGTCGCTTCCTTGCCGTCGAGCAGGCCCGCCTGGGCCATCCAGAATACGCCGGTGGCTTCTCCGCAGATGGCGCTGCCGGCCGCGTGGCGCTGGCGCAGCCAGGGCGCGATTTGCGGGTAGCGCCTTAGCAGATCGTCAAAGTCACCCCAGAAGGCCGGCAGGATGACGATGTCGGATTCGTCGAGGGCGCCATCGACGGCAATGGCGACGCCGCTGAAGCTGTTTACCGGTTGACCATCAGGGCTGATCAGGCGGATTTCGAATTGTGGCGTCAGGCCCTGGCCTTGCAGCTTGCCAAAGCGCAGGCTGGCCATATGAAAGAAGTCCTTGGCCTGCATCAGGGTGGAGGCAAACACGCAATCGGTGGCCAGGATGCTGATGCGACGCAGAGCGGATGTCGGAGCCATGGTTTTATTTTTATAAGGGTAAAGTGGTCAGTTGACGGCTGGATCGTCTTATTTTTTGGCGCATGTGTCCAGTGTTGACCAAGCGATTGCTTGGTTAAAGTCATTGGCCTTACTTCATAAGTCCGCTTACCAGGTGTCACCATGATCCCAAGAACACTGTTCAGCTCCGACCACGAACTCTTCCGCGACAGCGTGCGCAAGTTCCTTGAGCAGGACGCCGTGCCTTTCCATCACCAGTGGGAGAAGGATGGGCATATCGACCGGGCGCTGTGGAACAAGGCGGGTGAGGCGGGCATGCTCTGCTCGCATATTCC
>CALMID010000377.1 GCA_937863915.1 uncultured Pseudomonas sp. | reverse complement strand
GGGAGGACAGGCTGACCTGATAGCGCTGGGCAATCAGCGCCAGGCTTTCGCCGGAAGTGACCACATGCTCGCGCGGCCCCATGGGCACCTTGCCCTGATCACGCAGCATGGCGATGTAGGTACCCGGCGGCGGATTCTGCTGGAAGAACTGCTTGACCCCGGTCGTGATCGAGCGGGCCAACGCCTGCTGATGCGCGGTGCTGTGCAGTTTCTGCGACTCGTTGACGTTGGAGATGAACCCGGTTTCCACCAAGATCGACGGAATATCCGGCGACTTCAGCACCATAAAGCCCGCCTGTTCGACACGGCGCTTGTGCAGCGGCGTGACCCGCCCCATGTTGGAAAGCACCTTCTGCCCGACGTTCAGGCTGGAGGAAAGCGAAGCGGTCATCGACAGGTCCAACAGCACGCCGGCGAGCATACGATCCTTGTCGTCCAGGCTGACGTTGCCAGCACCACCGATCAGGTCCGACTGGTTCTCGCTGTTGGCCAGCCAGCGCGCGGTTTCCGAGGTGGCGCCTCGATCGGAGAGGGCAAACACCGACGCGCCGAAGGCGCTGCGACTGGGCGCGGCGTCGGCATGAATCGACACGAACAGATCGGCGCCTTTCTTGCGTGCGATCTCGGTACGTTTGCGCAGCGGAATGAAATAGTCGCCAGTGCGCACCAGCTCGCCACGGAAGCCTTTCTCGCGGCTGATCTGGCGCTGCAGTTCCTTGGCGATAGCCAGGGTCACATTCTTCTCGTGCTGCCCCTTCGGGCCTAGGGCACCCGGATCCTCACCACCATGTCCGGCATCAATGGCCACCACGATCAGGCGCTTGCCGGCAGGCACGGGCGGCAGGTTGGCCGGTGGCGGAGTAATACTGGCAACCGAAGGCTGCGACGGCGAAACGGCGGCGACAGCTCCCTGGGTATTAGCCGGCGGCACACCAGCGGGAGATACGCTCGGGGAGCGCGTCGGGGTATCGCCAGCATCCTGATCGAACAGATCAACAACCAGGCGATGGCCGTACTGCTGATTCGGCGCCAAGGTGAAGCTCTTCGGCGTAACCGGCGCGGACAGATCAAAAACCATGCGCAACTCGCCCGGTGCCCGCTGTGCCGAGCGCACCGAGGTGATGGGCGTATTGCTCAGGGACAGTTGTTCCAGGGCCGTTTTCAGGTCGGCACCGGACACATCGATCACGATGCGATTGGGCGCAGACAGAGTAAACAGGCTGTGCTGTACCGGGCCCGACAGGTCGAAGACCAGGCGAGTGTTATCCGGGGCGCGCCACAACCGCACACTGCGTACCTCGGCAGCCGCCCAGGCCTCTACCGTCAGCAGCGCCAGCAACACACCACTGAACAGCGACATCCCGCGCAAGCGCACACCCCACCCCGACGTTCTTATCATGATTCCCCGCTCAAGGCGGCACACCAGGCCTCGCCACGCGCACCATGCGCGCTCAGCGTCAGCAGGCGTCCGTTCTTATGCGGGGCAATGGTAATGTCAAGGTCAGCCTTTGGCAAAACGCCCGCACCGCGCTCCGGCCACTCGATCAGGCACAGGCAGCGCTCCTCGAAGTAGTCGCGAATCCCCATGAACTCCAACTCCTCGGGGTCAACCAGGCGATAAAGGTCGAAGTGGTAGACCATGCCATTGCCCAGGTCATAAGGCTCGACCAGGGTAAAGGTCGGGCTCTTCACTGCTCCGGCATGCCCCAGACCGCGCAGCAGGCCACGGGAAAAGGTGGTCTTTCCGGCCCCCAGATCGCCGTGCAGGTAAATCACGCCCTGCCCGCCACTGATTGCCCCCAGGCGCGCGGCCACAGCCAGCATGGCATCTTCATCCAGAGCCGGCAGTTTCAGTTCAGACACGGCGCATGCTCCTCAAGCAACTGACGAATGGTCATACACAAATCGCTGGCCGCCAGGCCTCGGCCACCCTGGCCAAGCTGTTCACCGGCACAGGCATGCAGCCAGACGCCGAGGCAGGCGGCCTCGTAGGCGCTCATGCCCTGAGCCAGCAACGCCCCCAGCAAACCGCTGAGCACATCGCCAAAACCTGCCCCTGCCATCGCCGGATGCCCCCGCTCGCAAACCGCCAGGCGGCCATCCGCGGCGGCCACCAGGCTACCTGCGCCCTTGAGCACCACCACAGCGCCGTAACGTCGAGCCAGCTCGCGCGCAGCAGCTGGCCGATCGTTCTGCACCTCACTGACCGTGCAGCCCAGCAGGCGAGCGGCCTCACCGGGATGCGGCGTCAGGATGCACTGTTCGGGCAAAACCTGAGTTTCCTGCGCCAGCAGATTGAGCGCATCGGCATCCAGCACCCAGGCGCCAGCCTGCTGCATCGCCGCCGAATAGAGGCTGCGCCCCCAGGCCTGCTGACCCAACCCGGGACCCAGCACCAGCACCGAGGCAGCCGCCAGCAGATCACCTAGCTGATTGGCCGAACGCACGCCACGCGTCATGACTTCCGGCAAGCGCGACAGCGCCCCGGCGACATGCTCCTCGCGGGTGGCCAGCGACACCAGACCGGCGCCGGCGCGCAAGGCCATCTGTGCCGCCAGGAGGATGGCACCGCCATAGCCGCGATCGCCGCCTACCAGCAGCACATGACCCAGCCTTCCCTTGTGCGCCGTCCGAGCACGCGAGGCCAGGCGCGCCACACTGGCAGCAGCAAGCCGCACGGAACTGACCGGCACCTGCGCGACAACCTGCGCATCAGACTGCAGATCGGCAAAGCGCAACGTACCGACCCAGTCCGCTGCCGCACCGGTGAACAGCCCCAACTTGAGGCCGATAAAGGTCACCGTCAGCTCGGCCCGCACGGCCACCCCCAGCACCTGACCGGTATCGGCACAGAGTCCGGACGGAATATCCACCGCCAACACCGGCAGGCCGCTGGCATTGATCTGCTCGATGGCCTGACGGAAGGGCGCCCGCACCTCCCCCTTGAGCCCCGTGCCAAGCAGAGCGTCGACCAGCACGCCCGACAATGCCGACTGCGCCGTCCAGGGTTCGATCAGCACACCTCCTGCCTGCGCCTCGGCAAAGGCCGCAGCGGCATCACCACTGAGCTGCGCCGGTTCCGCCACCGCCAGCACGCGTACCTGCCAGCCGGCACGCTGCGCCAGGGCGGCGATCAGGTAGCCATCACCGGCGTTGTTACCCCGGCCGGCCAGCACGGTGAGCACACCCGACTCGCCCCAGCGCTGGCGCAAGGCACGCCAGGCCGCATGGGCGGCGCGCTGCATGAGTTCGAAACCGGGCGTGCCGGCGGCGATCAGGCGCGCATCCAGATCGCGTACCTGAGCGGCGCTGTACAGATTCAGGGGAAGATCGTCACAAGCGGACATGCGTGCCTCGCATCAAGGTCTGGCAGAATTATACCCAGTCCAGCCAGCAGCACCGCCAGCCATGTCCAGCCACGCGCCCGATCTCGTCCAACTCGCCGCCAGCATCAAGCTCTGGGGGCGCGAGCTCGGCTTCCAGCAGGTCGGCACCGCTAGCATCGACCTGGGCGAGCACGAAGCGCACCTGCAGCGCTGGCTCGACGCCGGTTACCAAGGCGAGATGGACTACATGGCCAGCCATGGCAGCAAGCGCTCACACCCCGACGAGCTGGTGCCCGGCACCCTGCGGGTGGTCTCCCTGCGCATGGACTACCTGCCCGGCGACACGCGCATGGCCGAGCAGTTGGCCAGCCCGGAAAAGGCCTACGTCTCGCGCTATGCGCTGGGGCGTGACTACCACAAGCTGATCCGCAAGCGCCTGCAACAGCTGGCCGAGCGCGTGCAAGAGGCTATCGGACCGTTCGGCTACCGCGCCTTCGTCGACAGCGCACCGGTGCTGGAGAAGGCCGTGGCCGAGCGGGCCGGGCTCGGCTGGATCGGCAAGAACACCCTGGTGATCAACCGCAAGGCCGGCAGCTGGTTTTTCCTCGGCGAACTGTTCGTCGACCTGCCGCTACCGGTTGATCCGCCGCACACCAGCGAGCATTGCGGGCGCTGCAGCGCCTGCCTGGACATCTGCCCCACCAAGGCCTTCGTCGCCCCCTACGTGCTGGACGCCCGGCGCTG
>CALMID010000376.1 GCA_937863915.1 uncultured Pseudomonas sp. | reverse complement strand
ACGCCAAGCGGAAGTTGTTCTGTCATAGGGTTTCCATCGTAGGCCAGCATGCCTGGCCAGCAGTCGATCCATGCCCGGCATTATACGTCGCCAGCCCGGCGCAGCCAGTTCCGCACACCGCCTGGCTGGCTGGCAAATGCAGCCAGGTCGGTTAACATGCCAAAACCTGCCCGATGGATCGGATTTGCCATGCTTCAGCCCGCCCGCTGCCTGCCGCATTGCCCCTCCCGCCTGGGAGCGGCCATTCCGTGAAGCTGCTCAACCAGGGCGACATCCATGTCCGCACCCAGCTGATCAGCCTCGGCCCGGCGCTGCTGCTGACCCTGATCCTCACCGCGTTCTTTACCTATACGCGCCTGCACGACCTGCGTACCGAGATCAACCAGACCGGCCAGCTGATCGCCAACCAGCTGGCGCCGGCCAGTGAATATGCCCTGCAGAACCACAATCTCGGGCAGCTCGGCGAACTGCTCCAAGCCACCCTGGAAACCGCCAAGGTGCGCTTCCTCGAAGTGCGCGACACGGAAAACCGCCTGCTGGTGTATGTCGAACAGGCCCAGCCCGCCAGCAACGATCAACTGCAGGTATTCCAGGCTCCGGTGATGGGCAATCAGGCCGTCACTCTTGGCCGGGTGGTGGTTGGCATTTCCAGCGACGACTTCAACAGCCGCCAGCAGGAAATCCTCGCCAAAGCCGGCGTCATCGGCCTGCTCGCCCTGCTGCTGACTTTTCTGCTCGCGCGCCGCCTGGCCATGAGCCTGTCGCGACCGATTGCCGCCATGGGCGCGGCGGTGCATTCGCTGCAGAGCGGCGACTACGGCCAGGAACTGCCGGTCAACGACGATGGCGAGCTGGGCACCCTGGCCCGCCACATCAATGCTCTGGCCAGCGCACTGGAAACGGCCAGCCGCGAACAGCGCCTTGCCATCGAGCAACTGACCCTGGCACGCGAGGAAGCCGAGCAGGCCAACCGCGCCAAATCCGAATTCCTCGCCATGATGAGCCATGAGCTGCGCACGCCAATGAATGGCGTACTGGGCATGCTGCAGCTGCTGGAAACCACCGAGATGAACAGCGAGCAGGCCGAGTACACCGCACTGGCGACCGAATCCACCGAACACCTGCTCAAGGTGATCAACGACATACTCGACTTCTCGCGCATCGAGCGTGATGCCCTGGAGCTGGAGCGCATTCCCTTCGACCTCGGCGAGCTGCTGCAAAGCTCGGTGCAGGTATTCCTGCACAGCGCCCAGCAGCGCAACCTCAGCCTGAGTCTGGAGATTCAACCCGGCCTGGAAAACATGGAAACCCAGGGTGACCCGACGCGCATCCGGCAGATTCTGGTCAACCTGATCGGCAATGCCCTGAAGTTCACCGAACACGGCGGCATCCGCGTCGAAGCCCACTGGCAGGCCCTGGATGATCAGGTGCTGTGGTTCACCTGTGCCGTGCATGACAGCGGCATCGGCATTCCCGCCGAACGCCTGCAGCACATGTTTGATGCCTTCCAGCAGGCCGACAACTCGATTTCCCGGCGCTATGGCGGCACCGGTCTGGGCCTGCCGATTGCCCGCACCCTGGCCGAACGCATGGGGGGCACCCTGCGCGCCGAAAGCGGCGATCAGGGTTCGGTGTTCACCCTGGAGATTCCCCTGCCCTTCGTACCACGGCAGACCCGTGTCGACCAACGCGATGCCCAGCAGCAGTCCCAGGGTGCCGGTGAGCTGGTCCTGCTGGTGGAAGACAACCCGGTCAACCAGACCGTGATCGAGGCCATGCTGCGCAGCCTCGGCTACCGCGTGCAACTGGCTGGCGATGGCGCCATCGCCGTACAGGCGGTCTGCGACACACACTTCGACCTGATCCTGATGGACTGCCGCCTGCCGCACATGGATGGCTACGAGGCGACCCGAAGAATTCGTCAGCTGGCGCAGGGACGCTTGATCCCGATCATTGCCCTGACTGCAAATGCCCTGCAAGGTGATCGCGAGCTGTGCCTGCGTGCCGGCATGGATGACTACCTGGCCAAGCCCTTCAAGCGCCTGGACCTGCAGCACCTGCTGGAGCGCTGGTTGCGCCAGCGGGCCAATGCGACCGAGCGACCGGCCATGGCAGAAAGACAAGCCTGGATGGCCCCCCCGACCTTTGGCGAGTAGGCACAAACCGCACAGTGCGGCAGCTTGCGAGTAGAGTGTGAACGACTGTACGCGGCAGTGTGACTTTAACCACAACGCAACAGTCTACGACTAGGCTGACGGCACGCAGACCCGCTCTGCGGCCGCAGGATGACTGGCCCAGCCCTGAGACAGGGACCTTTGAGGAGCATGCATGAGCAAGAAGAACGCCTACACCCGGGAAGAACTGCTGGCCTGTGGTCGCGGCGAACTGTTTGGCCCGGGCAACGCACAGCTGCCGGCACCCAACATGCTGATGATGGATCGCATCACCCATATCAGTGACACGGGCGGCAAGTACGGCAAGGGCGAAATCATCGCCGAGCTGGATATCAATCCGGACCTGTGGTTCTTTGCCTGCCACTTCGAAGGCGACCCGGTCATGCCCGGCTGCCTGGGCCTGGATGCCATGTGGCAGCTGGTCGGCTTCTATCTCGGCTGGCAGGGCAACCCCGGCCGTGGCCGCGCCCTGGGTTCGGGCGAAGTGAAGTTCTTCGGCCAGGTCCTGCCGACCGCCAAGAAGCTCACCTACACCATTCATATCAAGCGCACCATCAGTCGCTCGCTGATCCTCGGCATCGCCGACGGTACCGTCAGTGTCGATGGCCGCGAGATCTACAGCGCCGAAGGCCTGCGGGTCGGCCTGTTCACCTCTACCGACAGTTTCTGATTGAAGGACTCCACCATGCGTCGCGCCGTCATCACTGGTCTGGGTATCGTTTCCTGCCTGGGCACCGATAAGGACACCGTTACCGCCAACCTGCGTGCCAGCAAGAGCGGCATCCGCTTCAACCCGGCCTACGCCGAGATGGGGCTGCGCAGCCAGGTTTCCGGCTCGGTGCAACTCAACCTGGAAGAGCTGATCGACCGCAAGGTCCTGCGCTTCATGGGCGACGCGGCAGCCTTTGCCTACCTGTCGATGCAGCAGGCGATCAGCGATGCCGGCCTGACCGAAGCGCAGGTTTCCAACCCGCGCACCGGCCTGGTAGCCGGCTCCGGCGGCGCCTCGACGCTGAACCAGATGGAAGCTATCGACACCCTGCGCGAAAAGGGCGTCAAGCGCATCGGCCCATACCGCGTGCCGCGCACCATGGGCAGCACGGTATCGGCCTGCCTGGCCACGCCGTTCCAGATCAAGGGCGTGAACTACTCGATCTCATCGGCCTGTGCCACCAGCGCCCACTGCATCGGTCACGCCTGGGAACAGATCCAGATGGGCAAGCAGGACATCGTCTTCGCCGGCGGCGGCGAGGAAGAGCACTGGAGCCAGAGCTGCCTGTTCGACGCCATGGGCGCCCTCTCCACTCAGTACAACGAAACCCCGGAGAAGGCCTCGCGCGCCTACGACGCCAAACGTGACGGCTTCGTCATCGCCGGCGGTGGCGGCATGGTGGTGGTCGAGGAGCTGGAGCATGCCCTCGCCCGCGGCGCCAAGATCTACGCAGAAATCGTCGGCTACGGCGCCACCAGTGACGGCTACGACATGGTCGCACCGAGTGGCGAAGGCGCCGTGCGCTGCATGCAGCAGGCGCTGGCCACCGTCGACACCCCGATCGACTACCTCAACACCCACGGCACCTCCACCCCGGTCGGCGATGCTGCAGAGTGTCGTGCCGTACGTGAAGTGTTTGGCGACAAGGCTCCGCCTCTGAGCTCGACCAAGAGCCTGTCCGGTCACTCGCTGGGCGCCGCCGGC
>CALMID010000375.1 GCA_937863915.1 uncultured Pseudomonas sp. | reverse complement strand
CGTACGCATATCCGGGTTGCCCAACTGAGCAAGCACCGAACCGTCGACATAGTCGACCAGCGAATGAATCACGCTCTGCGGATGAATAACCACCTCGACCTGCTCCGGCCGGGCATCGAACAGCCAGCAGGCCTCGATCAGCTCCAGCCCCTTGTTCATCATGCTGGCCGAATCCACCGAGATCTTGCGCCCCATCGACCAGTTGGGATGCGCGCAGGCCTGCTCCGGCGTGACGCAGGCCAACTGCTCCAACGGCAGCTCGCGAAACGGGCCACCCGAGGCAGTCAGCAGGATGCGGCGTACGCCGACCTGTTCCAGGCCATCGGCAAAATCCATCGGCAGGCATTGAAAGATCGCATTGTGCTCGCTGTCGATCGGCAGCAACTGCGCCCCACTGTCACGCACGGCCTGCATGAACAAGGCCCCGGACATCACCAGCGCCTCCTTGTTGGCCAGCAGGACCTTCTTGCCCGCGCGCACAGCCGCCAGCGTGGGCAACAGCCCCGCAGCACCGACAATGGCCGCCATGACCACATCGACATCCGCATGCGCGGCGACATCGCACAAGCCCTGCTCCCCCACCAGCACTTCGGTCGCCAGACCTGCCGCGCGCAGGCCATCGCGCAGCACAGCCGCTGCTGTCTCATCAGCAACCACGGCAAACTGGGGGCGATGCTGCAGACAGAGCTGCTCGAGCTCTGCCAGACGCGAATAACCACTGAGGGCAAATACCCGATAGCGTTCGGGATGGCGTGCCAGAACATCCAGAGTACTGCGCCCGATGGAGCCGGTCGCACCTAGAACACTGATCAGCTCGACGCTCACTGCGCAGCCCACCCGGCCAGCCACAGCAGGCTGGCAAATACCGGAATCGCCGCGGTCAGACTGTCGATCCGATCGAGGATGCCGCCATGCCCAGGCAGCAGATTGCTGCTGTCCTTGATCCCGGCCTGGCGCTTGAACATGCTCTCGTTGAGATCACCCAGCACCGAAAACGCCACCACAACAGCCGCGCCGAGCAGTGCCAGCACGGCATCGAACAGCGACCACTCCCGGTAAATCGCCACCCCGAGGGTGATCAGCAGACTGGCGGCCATGCCACCATAGAAACCTTCCCAGCTTTTACCCGGACTGACCTGCGCTGCCAGCTTGCGCTTACCAAAAGCCTTGCCAGCGAAATAGGCGCCGATATCGGCGCCCCACACCAACACCATCACGGCCAGGATCAGCCAGTTGCCCTGCGGCCACTGCTTGAACAGCACCAACCCCTGCCAGGCCGGCAGCAATAACAGCAAGCCGATAACCACGCGTTGCCAAGAGCCATGCCAGAAACGACTGCTCTGCGGATAACCTACCACCAACGCAAGGGCTGCCAACCACCAGAGCAACGCCAGCCCCAGCACCACAGGCGCCAACGCCGGCAGCTGATACAGCAGCCACAGCAACCCCGCCACCAGAGCGGCGTAACCGACCCGCAGCGGCTGCGCGGCAAAACCAGCCAGGCGCGCCCACTCCCAGGCTCCCAGACTCACCACCGCGCCGATAAATAGCGCGAACCAGCCGCCATCGAGCAGAAAAAAACCGCCGAGGGCGATGGGCAGCAACGCCAGCGCCGTGAGAATTCGTTGTTTCAGCATTGGGAACGCGCCTCGGCCTCCACCTGCTCGCTGGTCTTGCCGAAGCGACGCTGGCGGGTAGAAAAGTCGGCCAGCGCCTTGCGCATGGCTTCGTGCTTGAAGTCCGGCCAGAACAGGTCGGAAAAGTACAGCTCGGCATAGGCCAACTGCCAGAGCAGAAAGTTGCTGATGCGATGGTCACCACCGGTGCGGATGCACAGGTCCGGCAAAGGCTGCCCTGCAGTGGACAGGCAGTGCTCCAGCGCATGGGCATCGATAGCCTCGACTGCCAACTCGCCGGCCGCGACCCGGCGCGCCAGCTGCTGACTGGCCTGTACGATATCCCACTGCCCGCCGTAATTGGCCGCCACCTGCAGAACAAAGCGGGTATGCCCGGCGGTTGCCGCCTCGGCATCAGCCATGGCCGCCTGCAGTTCGGGATGGAAGCGGGAGCGATCACCGATGATGCGCAGACGAATGCCATTATCATCGAGCTTGCGCACCTCTCGACGCAGAGACACAAGGAACAACTCCATCAAGGCACTGACCTCGTCCGCCGGGCGCTGCCAGTTCTCACTGGAGAAGGCGAACAGGGTCAGCACTTCGACGCCGGCCTCGGCGCACACCTCGATCACCGCACGCACGGCATCGACACCCGCCTTGTGCCCGGCCACTCCTGGCAGCAGACGCTTCTTCGCCCAGCGATTGTTGCCATCCATGATGATGGCAACATGCCGCGGCACGATCGCCGCGGACTTTTTCTGCGTCTTGTCCATGACCTTGCCTGCCGTCACACCGCCATCAGGTCGGTTTCTTTGGCTTCCAGCGCCTTGTCGATTTCGGCAACGAACTTGTCAGTGAGCTTCTGCACCTCATCGGCAGCGCGACGCTCTTCGTCTTCGCTGATTTCCTTGTCCTTGGACAGCTTCTTCAGCTCGGCCAGCGCGTCGCGACGTACGTTGCGCACCGCTACCTTGGCATCCTCGGCAACGCCACGCGCCTGTTTGGTGTAGCCACGACGGGTTTCCTCGGGCAGGGCCGGCATCGGCACGCGGATGGTGGTGCCGGCACTGCTCGGGTTCAGGCCGAGAGCGGAGGTCATGATGGCTTTTTCGCTCGCCGCACTCAGGGTCTTGTCATGCGCCACGATCTTCAGCGTGCGCGCATCTTCCACGCTGATCGCAGCGACCTGGTTCAGCGGCATATCGCTGCCGTAGGCCGGGACCTTGACGCTATCCAGGATGCTGGGATGCGCGCGACCGGTACGAATGGAGGCCAAGTTGCGACCCAGCGACTCCAGGGATTTGACCATGCGCTCCTGAGCGTCTTTCTTGATCTCGTTGATCATTGTGCTTCCTCCTCGATCAGGGTTCCTTCGGCGCCACCCACCACGATATTGAGCAGGGCGCCGGGCTTGTTCATGTTGAAGACGCGCAGCGGCATCTTGTGGTCGCGGCACAGGCAGATGGCCGTCAGGTCCATCACGCCCAGCTTGCGATCCAGCACCTCGTCATAGGTCAGGCGCTCGAATTTTTCCGCATTGGGATCCTTGAACGGATCGGCAGTGTACACGCCATCGACCTTGGTGGCCTTGAGCACCAGATCGGCATCGATCTCGATGGCCCGCAGGCAGGCGGCGGAGTCGGTGGTGAAGAACGGATTGCCGGT
>CALMID010000374.1 GCA_937863915.1 uncultured Pseudomonas sp. | reverse complement strand
CTGCGCAAGCCCTGCATCGTGGTCAACAAATCCACCGTTCCCGTCGGCAGCGCCGAGCGGGTCGAGCAGCGCATTCGCAGCGGCTTGCAGCAGCGTGACCTGAGCTTCAGCGTGCCGGTGCTGAGCAACCCGGAGTTTCTCAAGGAAGGCAGCGCCCTGGAGGACTTTACCCGCCCGGACCGGGTGATTATCGGCAGTGACTGTGCGCAGGGGAGCGAAGCCTTGCGCCGTCTCTACGCTCCATTCGTGCGCAACCACGAGCGCATCCTGCTGATGCCGCGCCGCGAAGCCGAGTTCAGCAAGTACGCCGCCAATGCCTTTCTCGCCACCAAGATTTCCTTCATCAACGAGATGGCCAGTCTGTGCGCTCGCCTTGGCGTGGATATCGAGCAGGTGCGCCGCGGCATTGGCAGTGACCGGCGCATCGGCACTCACTTCATTTATGCGGGTTGCGGCTATGGCGGCTCCTGTTTCCCCAAGGATGTACGCGCACTGATCCGCTGCGCCGAACAGCTCGGCATCGAGCCCGGCGTGTTGCGAGCGGTGGAAGCCCGCAATGCGCTGCAGAAGACCCTGCTATTCCAGGCCCTGCGTGAACACTTCAGCGGCGTCTTGCAGGGGCGAGTCGTGACGCTCTGGGGGCTGTCCTTCAAGCCCGGCACCGACGATCTGCGCGAGGCCCCCAGCCTGGTGTTGCTGGATGCACTGCTGCTCGCCGGCTGCCAGGTCCGCGCCTACGATCCGGTCGCCAACGAGGGCGTTGCCAGTCGTTACCCGCGCGAGGTCGCCAGCGGCCAGTTGCAGCTGTGCGACAACGCTTTGGCGGCAGTGGAAGCCAGCGAAGCGCTGATTCTGGTGACCGAATGGAAGCAGTTCCGCCAACCGGACTTTGTCCGGGTGCGCCAGCTGATGCGCAGGCCGCTGTTGCTCGATGGTCGCAATCTCTATGACCCGGCAGAGCTGCGCGCCCTGGGTTTTGTCTATCAGGGCGTCGGCCGGGCGACTCAAGGGCATTGTAAGGAAGAAGCCGCCTGATTAGACTGCGCGGCATTTACTCGTCCACCCCTCAAGACAAGGTCTGTCATGATCAAGAAATGCCTGTTCCCGGCTGCTGGTTACGGTACTCGTTTTCTCCCGGCGACCAAGGCCATGCCCAAGGAAATGCTGCCAGTGGTCAACAAACCGCTGATTCAGTATGGGGTAGAGGAGGCTCTGGAAGCCGGTCTGAAAGAGATCGCCATGGTGACCGGCCGTGGCAAGCGCGCTCTGGAAGACCATTTCGACATCAGCTATGAGCTGGAGCACCAGATTCAGGGTACCGACAAGGAGAAATACCTGGTCGGCATCCGTCGCCTGATCGACGAGTGCTCCTTCTCCTACACCCGTCAGGTTGAAATGAAAGGCCTGGGCCATGCGATTCTCTGTGGCCGTCCGCTGATCGGTGACGAGCCCTTCGCCGTGGTGCTGGCCGACGACCTGTGCTTCAACCTCGAAGGCGACGGCGTGCTGCAGCAGATGGTCAAGCTGTACAACCAGTTCCGCTGCTCCATCGTGGCCATCCAGGAAGTGCCGCCGGAGGAAACCTCCAAGTACGGTGTGATCGCCGGCGAGATGATCCGCGATGACATCTATCGCGTGAACAGCATGGTGGAAAAACCCAAGCCGGAAGATGCGCCGTCCAACCTGGCGATCATCGGCCGCTACATTCTGACCCCGGACATCTTCGATCTGATCGAGCAGACAGAGCCGGGCAAGGGCGGCGAGATCCAGATCACCGACGCGCTGATGAAGCAGGCCCAGGACGGCTGCGTGATTGCCTACAAGTTCAAGGGCAAGCGTTTCGACTGCGGTGGCGCCGAGGGTTATATCGAGGCGACCAACTTCTGCTACGAAAACCTCTACAAGACCGGCAAGGCCTACTAAGCCAGACGGTTTGGCCAAAGCCACCTGCGGGTGGCTTTGTGCATTCTAGGGAATGGGCATTTGCTCTGCGCCCGGCCCCAGCGGTTGCCCATAGCTGAACTCGACATAGTTGCCGTTGGGATCACGCAGCCCGCAGTAGTAGCCCACCGGATAAGGTTCGTCACGCGGAGGCCAGATCAGGCAGCCCGAGCGGGCGGCGTCGGCGGCAATGGCATCGACAGCGGCACGGCTGTCCACGGCAAAACCGAAATGGCTGTAGTCCGTGGCCGGCAGGTTACGGTCAACACCGCCAGGCATCATCACCAGGATGAAACTGTGCTCCTTGCCCGGCTCGCTCATCCAGACGATGCGTGAGCCCTTGCCGGCGCGCTGGTGAATCACCGCCATGCCACAGAAGCGCTCGTAGAAGGCAATGCAGGCATCCAGATCGGCGACATGCAAGGCGATGTGGGTGAGGGTGGGGCGCATGACGTTCCTCCGCAACATTCGGCACAGGCCCGATTATCGGCAGCCAGGCGCAACTTGCGTATGCTGGCGGCCTGATTCAGGAGAATAGCCATGTCCTTTGATTTCGATCTGCTGGTAATCGGTGCCGGCTCCGGTGGCGTCCGCGCCGCACGTTTCGCCGCCGGTTTTGGCGCCCGCGTGGCCATCGTCGAGAGTCGCTATCTGGGCGGTACCTGCGTCAACGTGGGCTGCGTGCCGAAAAAGCTGCTGGTGTACGGCGCCCATTACCACGAGGACTTTGCCCAGGCAGCCGGCTTTGGCTGGACGCTGGGCGAGCGGCAGTTCGACTGGCCGACCATGATCGCCAACAAGAACCGCGAGATCGAACGCCTCAACGGCATCTACCGCAACCTGCTGCTGAACAGTG
>CALMID010000373.1 GCA_937863915.1 uncultured Pseudomonas sp. | reverse complement strand
GTGTGGTCTGATCACGCTTATCGGCCGGGTAAGGCGCCAGCATCGGCTGGCCGGTAGCCGGGTCCATCACCTGCTGCCCATTGGCGTCCAGCAGCGGCTGGCCGGCAGCAATCGGTCCAGGCGGCGCGGGAGCGGCAGCGGCTTGTTCGGGTGCCGCCGCGGCGCCCGGCGGCTGATTGGACAGCGCCCCCGGCACGCCCTGGGGCGGCAGGCTGCTCTGACGCTGCTCCTTGACCGACTGTTCACTGCGTAGGGCCGGCTGATCAGGGTTGAACATTTCAGCAGTGGACTCCACCGCGCTGAAATCGATATCGGCGGAGATTTCTGCCTTGTAGCGGCCCTCGCCGAGTACCGGCTGGAGGATGCTGTGCACGCGCTGGGTCAGCACGCCCTCGACGCGGCGGCTGTAGTCGAACTGCTTGCCGGCCATGGTCAGCTCGGACATTTCCTGCTGATCGGACAGCAGGTTGCCCTTCTGGTCGACCACCGTGACCTGAGACTTGTCCAATTCCGGCACGCTGGTAGCCACCAGGTTGACGATCGCCAGCACCTGACTCGGCTCCAGGGTACGCCCCGGATAGACCTCGACCAGCACCGAGGCACTGGGCTTGCGCTCATCACGGACGAACACCGAGCTCTTCGGAATGGCCAGGTGCACACGCGCCGCCTTGACGTTGTTGAGGCTGCTGATGGTGCGCCCCAGCTCGCCTTCAAGACCACGACGGTAGCGGGTGGTTTCCATGAACTGGCTGGATCCCAGCCCCTGATCCTTGTCGAGGATCTCGAAACCGACCGAGCCATCGCTGGGCGCTACGCCGGCGGCGGCCAGCTTGAGGCGGGCCCGCGCCAGGTCTTCGTTCTTCACCAGCAGGGCGCCGGAGTTGGGTTCAATGGTGTAGGCGATATCGGCAGCGGTCAGTGCATCAACCACCTGCGCGGTGTCGCCACCGGAGAGGTTGGCCTGCAGAGGACGCCAGTCCGGCTGCTGCGACCACAGCACCACGGCGAAACCGATCGCCACGCTGGCGGCCAGGCCGACCAGCAGGCCGATCTGGCGCAGCATGGACATGGCGGCAAGATTTTCCAGGAAGACCAGACCGAACAGCGGCTTCTTGTCCGCTGCATCATCGATCTTGGCCGGTACGTTACCCGCGACTGCTTCAGCCATGATTCACCTCAGACCGGCATCTGCATGATGTCTTGATACGCTTGAACCAGCTTGTTACGCACCTGGGTCATGGCCTGGAAGGATACGCTGGCTTTCTGCGAGGCGATCATCACGTCCGTCAGGTCGATGCCCTTCTGCCCCATCTCGAAGGCACTGGCCATCTCGCTGGCGGCACTCTGCGTTTCGCTGACCTTGTTCACCGCACTGCCCAGCATCTCGGCAAAGCTAGGCGCGCCGGCTTCCTGCGGCGCCGCAGCCGGCTTCGGACGAGCCATGGCATCCGTCTGCATGGCTCGCATTTCCAACATCAGGCGATTGAACTCGACACCCTGACTCATGATGATCTACCTCCATGGTCGCGATTTTTTTGACGCTGCGCGACTCGATACAGGAGAGATTGCAACAAGGGTGCCAGCCTCATAGCCCCAATAAAAAAGGCGCGCCCCAAAGGAACGCGCCTTGTCTCAACCGCCCGCAGGGGCTCAGCTGGCGAACAGATAACCTTCCACGTCCAGCCCGGCATCGCGCATCTGCGCCAGCTTGTAACGCAGGGTACGCGGGCTGATGCCCAGGCGCTCGGCGGCCTCCTTGCGACGACCGCGCTCGGCCCGCAGGGTATCGATGATCAGCTGAAACTCGCGGCGGCGCAGGTCCTCGCCCAGGCCACCGGCATCGGCACTGGCCGGCAGCGCCACCTCATAGCTGGCCGGAGCCGCCGGCGCGGAAACCACCTGCAGAACCGGCGGCGGCACAGGCACCGTCTGGTTGAGACCGATCGGCGCATGCAGACACAAGTCCTCGGGCTGAATCAGGCCACCCTGCTGCAGGATCAGGGCACGCTGCAGGGCGTTATCCAGTTCACGCACATTGCCCGGCCAGGCGTGTTGCACCAGCGCCTGCTGCGCCGCTGGCGAGAGGTTGACCGGGGCATGATTCATTTTTTTGACGTGCTTGCCGAGAAGGCGCTGGGCCAGCGGCAGAATATCGGCGGGGCGCTCACGCAGCGGACGCCACGCCAGCGGGAAGACCGACAGGCGATAATAGAGGTCTTCACGGAAGCGCCCGGCCGCCACCTCGCCCGCCAGATCGCGGTTGGTGGTGGCCAGCACGCGGATATCCAGGCTGATCGGCTTGCGCGCCCCTACCCGCTCGACCTCACGCTCCTGCAGCACACGCAGCAGCTTGGCCTGCAGCCCCAGCGGCATCTCGGAAATCTCGTCGAGCAGAATGGTGCCACCGTCAGCCAGCTCGAATTTGCCCGGCGCACTGGCTATGGCACCGGTAAAAGCCCCCTTCTCGTGACCGAACAGGGTCGCTTCAAGCATGTTGTCCGGGATCGCCGCACAGTTGATGGCAATGAACGGTTTGTTGGCGCGCGGCGACTGCTGGTGAATGAAGCGCGCCAGCACTTCCTTACCCGTACCCGATTCTCCCGAGATCAGCACCGTGGACTCGCTGCGCGCCACCCGTGCAGCCAGCTCAAGCAACTGTCGGCTGGCCGGCTCCAGCGCCACCGGCCC
>CALMID010000372.1 GCA_937863915.1 uncultured Pseudomonas sp. | reverse complement strand
TCGACGATCACCTCGATGCGCTCGTCGGTCTTGAGCAGCAGCTCCTTGGCCAGCCGGCAGCGGTAATCGGTGACCAGATCGTTGAAGCGAACACCGGCCACCGCCAGCCGCTCGCGCAGCCGACGGGCCGGCATGTTCAGACGCGCGGCCACCTGTTCCAGCGTGGCGCCACCATCGACCAGCAGCTCGCCGATCAGCTCGCGCACCTTGCGCACCAGGTCGAGGCGCTCGACTTCGGCCAGCTGGCGCCGCGCCAGCGACTCATGCATGCGCAGCAGCTCGGGCGCGGCATGGCGCGACGGTTTGTCGAGCACCGCCGCGTCGAACACCAGAGCATTGCGTTCGGCGCCCATGCGCACCGGGCAGCGATACACCGCCTCGTAGCGCGACAGCGGCGCGCCCTCACTATGAATCATCCACACTTCGCGCGGTTTGAAATCGCCCTCGGTCAGGGCATCGAACATGCGGATCACCGCGCCGGCGAGCATCTCCGAGAAGTGCCGCGGCGTGCCGCTAGACAGGCCAAGGTAGAGGTAGGCCAGGCCATCCTTCACTTCCAGTTTGGCGTTCAGCGTATCCGAGAGCAGGCGCACGTAACGCAGCGAATGGCGCAGACCTTCGCCAAAGGTGTCGCTGGAGAGGAACAGGTATTCCAGCAGCAGGCCATGGAAGGCCGGCAGATGCTGGGCCAGATACAGGCCGACGTCGGCGTCGCCGCACTCTTCCGCGGCGGCCTTCCAGAACAGCGCCTGGGCCGCATGGGGAATGCGTCCGGTGGGCAGGCGGTCCTCGCTCAGACCAACACGGGCCAGCACGCGCTCGACATCGGCGCCGCTGGCGCGCAGGGCATCGATCACCGGGCGCATCAGCGCCACGTCATCGGTCAGATCATGCATGGAATGGCATTCTTGTTATGAGGTCAGGCGCGCCCATCTTAGGCAGCTTTGCGCGTCTAGCTCAAGGCATGCAGACGGCGAACCGGCCAATTGACCGGGACGCCGCGGCCATCCGCGCAGGCGGCCAATGCGGGCCGGCGGCGGCGAACTAAGCTTGCCCTCTCATTCCTGCGGAGATTCGCCATGGCCATCGACTGGCTCGACCTGCCCACCTCACCCGCCCTGCCCGGACTGTTCGCCCGCGCGGCCCTGCGCCGTGGCATCAAAGGCAAGCAACTGCCCGCCATCGGCGTGCGCACCGAAGTGAGCGTCGACCCCGAGCACCTGGCGCGCTATCGCAGCATCTGTGGTTTCGCCGATGACGGCCTGCTGCCGCCGACCTATCCGCACATCCTCGCTTTCGGCCTGCAGATGAAGCTGCTGACCGACCCGCGCTTCCCCTTGCCGCTGCTCGGCCTGGTGCACCTGCAGAACCGCATCCGCGTGCTGCGCCCGCTCGGCGGCCTGGGGCCGTTCCGTCTCAGCGTGCACCTGGAAAACCTGCAGCCTCACGACAAGGGCGCCACCTTCAGCCTGATCACCCGCCTGGAAGACCAGCTCGGCCTGCTCTGGGAAGGCGACAGCCGCATGCTCTGCCGCGCCCTGCGCCTGCCGGGCCAGAAGCCCGAGCATGAGACTCAGGCCGAACTGCCGCTGAGCGAGATCGCACGCTGGAAAGCCCCGCAGGATATCGGCCGGCGTTACGCCAGGGTGGCCGGCGACTACAACCCGATCCACATGTTCGGCGTGACCGCCAGGCTGTTCGGTTTCCCCGCCGCCATCGCCCACGGCCTGTGGAACAAGGCCCGCGCCCTGGCCGTGCTCGGCAGCCATTTGCCCAGCGCCGGCTACGAGGTGGAAGTACGTTTCCAGAAGCCGGTGCTGCTGCCCGGCGATGTGACGCTGGTGGCCAGCGCTGCCGGCAGCGAGGGTGTACTCAGCCTGCGCGGCAAGAACGATGTGCCGCACATGACCGGCAGCTGGCACAAAGCGGCCTGAACCGTGAAACAATGCGTCACTCTGCCCGGAGTGACGCATGAACCTCGACGAACTCACCGCCCGCCTGCACGCCATTCGCGACCATAACGACTGGCGCCGTTTCCACAGCCCGAAAAACCTGGCCATGGCCGCCAGCGTCGAAATGGCCGAGCTGGTGGAAATCTTCCAGTGGCTCAGCGAAGACGAATCCCGCCGCCTCGAGCCCGCGCAACTGGAACATGCCGGTCAGGAAATCGGCGATGTGGTGCTTTACCTCCTGCTGCTGTGCAGCGAGCTGGGCCTGAATCTGGAGCAGGTGGTGCGCGCCAAGCTGGCCGACAGCGAGCGCCGCTTCATCGCCCCGGAGGCTTCTGCATGAGTGATCGCCACTTCGACGAGCTGGCCACCCGCTTCGCCGAAAAAATCTACGGCGGCGCCAAGGGCGCCATCCGTCTGGCCGTACTCCAGGCCGACCTCAAGGAAGCGCTGCCGGAACGCCCGCTGCGGGTCCTCGACATTGGCGGCGGCCTCGGCCACATGAGCCTGTGGCTGGCCGAGCATGGCCACCAGGTCACCTTCAGCGAACCGGCCGCGCCGATGCTCGACGGCGCCCGCGCGCGCTTTGCCGAGGCAGGGCAACAGGCCACCTTTATCCAGGCGCCCTGGCAGGACCTGCTCGGCCAGCTCGACGAGCCCTTCGATCTGGTGCTCTGTCACGCCGTGCTGGAATGGCTGGCCGAGCCGCATGCCATCCTGCCCGTGCTGCACCAGCTCACCGCGCCCGGCGGCTGGCTGTCGCTGGCCTTCTACAACAAGGACGCGCTGATCTACCGCAACCTGCTCAAGGGGCACTTCCGCAAGCTGCGCAAGGAACGCTTCGCCGGTGAGGGCCAGAGCCTGACCCCGCAACGCCCGCTGGATCCACGCGAACTGGCGTTGCAACTGACGCCGCACTGGGCGGTCGAACAGCAGAGCGGCGTGCGCGTGTTTCACGACTACATGCCGCAGGAGTTCCAGGCCAAGGCCGAGCTCACCGACCTGCTGGAGATGGAGCTGGCCTACCGCCGCCATCCCGGCTTCGCCGGACTGGGCCGCTACCTACACTGGATCTGTCGCCCCCTCTAAGTGGAGTTGTACGAGATGCCCGTGCTGCGCCCGCTGTTGCTGCTCACCTTGCTGGGTCTGGCTGCCTGCCAGAGTCCCAATCCCTACCGTGCCGAGTCACGGCCGTTGCCGCCGGCTCCGCCCGGCGCGGCGCAGACCTTCGACCGCAGCGCCTACCCGGCAGCGCCACGGGACTACAGCCGTTACCTCAGCTGGCAATGGCAGCAGCCCCCGGCCGGCAGCGGTGCCCTGAGCGGCGAACAACTGGCCGAGGTGGTCGCCGGTGCACTGGAACAGCGCGGCCTGCGCCCCGCCCAGCAGAACCAGCCGGCGGATCTGCGAGTGCATGCCGAGCTGCGCGAGGAGCGCCGTCTGCGGCAGTACGAAGAGCCCAGCTATGGCGGCTACTATGGCACTGGTTCATGGGGCAACGGCCCCTGGGGTGACGGCTACGGTGGCTATGGACGCGTGCCAGTGATCCGCACCCGCGAGGAGGTGGTCAGCGTGGCGTTCATCGAACTGTTCGACGGCCGCAGCGGCGAGCGGGTCTGGTCCGGTTCGGCCGAGGCACTGGCCGGGGACGACAACCGCGAGCGCCTCGACGCCCTGCGCAGCGCCGTGCAGCAGGCCCTGAACAATTACCCGCCGCGATAAGGAGCACGCCATGCGAACCCTGCTGATCGCCAGCCTGTTACTCCTGGCCGCCTGCCAGGGTCCACGCCTGCAGCGCGACTTCGATCCTGCACGCGACTTCGCCGGCTATCGCAGCTGGCAATGGCAAGAACCGGCCGTGCGCTTCCGCCCGGACGACCCACGCCTGACCAGCGACCTCAACGGCCAGCGCATCGAGCAGGCCATCACCGAGCAACTGGAACAGCGCGGCCTGCGCCCGGCGGCCCAGGACCAGGCTGCCGACCTGCGCGTGCAGGCCTGGCTGATCGTCGACGACCGCCAGCAGCAGATCACCACCAGCTACGGTGGTGCCTGGGGCAGCGGCTGGAACGGCTACTGGGGCGGCCCGGTGATGCAGGAAACGCGCAACCTCGACTATCAGGTCGGCACCCTGCAGATCGACCTCTACGACGGTCGCGATGGCAAACTGGTCTGGCGCGGCAGCGCCGAACAGATCCTGCGCCACAATCTCGACTCGCCCGAGCAACGCAGCCAGGCGATCCGCCAGACGGTGCGGGCCATTCTCGATCAATACCCGCCCCGCTAACCACGGCCGAACCCGTTCAACGCCAAGGACTGCCCAGTGCTCCTGACTCATCGCCCCGCCACTGCCAACGACCTTGCACAGGTGGTGACCTTCCCGCAGAACCGCGACGAGCTGTTCTTCTGTTTCCCCCGTGCCGCCTGGCCGCTGGACATCGGCCAGCTGGCCGCCACCATGGCCGAGCGGCGCGACAGCACGGTGGTCGAGCTGGATGGCCAGCTGGCCGGTTTCGCCAATTTCTTCCAGTGGCAATACGGCGAGTTCTGCGCCCTCGGCAACCTGATGGTGGCGCCCTGGGCAAGGGGGCGCGGGGTTGCCCAGTACCTGATCGGGGTGATGGAAGAACAGGCCCGCGCCCACTATCAGGCGCGCCTGATGAAGGTGTCGTGCTTCAACGGCAACGCCGCCGGCCTGCTGCTCTACCCGCGCCTGGGCTACCAGTTGGCCGGCGTGGTCGAGCGCGCCACACCCAGCGGCGAGCGCGTGGCGCTGATCCAGTTCAGCAAAGCGCTTTAGCCACCGGTCGATTGGCTGCAGCGCTGAGATGGCACGGCACAACCTGTCTGATCAGTCAGGATCAGGCATAATCGCCAACCGACCCTTTATCCGGAGCCAAGCATGCCCGCACTGACCTGGTGGCTTCTGGCCTTGCCCCTGCTGGCCGGCGTTCTGTTGCCGCTGCAGGCCGGGATCAATGGCCAGTTGGCCAAGCACCTGGGCAGCGTCCTGCTCGCCGCGCTGATTTCGTTCTGCGTCGGCACCCTGGCACTGTTGCTGCTCACCCTGTACCAGCGCGAAATGCCGCTGCTCGGCGCGTTCCGCGGCCTCAGCTGGTGGCACTGGACCGGGGGCCTGCTGGGCGCCTTCTTTATTGCCACCGCTGCCTATGCCAGCCCGCGCACCGGCGCCCTGCTGTTCATGCTGCTGGTGCTGGCCGGGCAGATGGCCATGGCGCTGGTGCTCGATCATTTCGGCTGGGCCGGTTACCGCGAAGCACCGATCAGCCCTGGCAAGGTGGCTGGCCTGCTGCTGGTGGTGGCCGGCATCTGGCTGATCCAGCGCAGTTGATCGGCTGATGATGGCCAATGGCTGCCATCTGTGTTCAAAGCCGCTAGAATCGCGGCACTTGCCGCCATGAACCGCACCATGCCCAACGCGCTGATGCCCAACGATCCCGACCGCTTCCGCCTCTGGCGCGAAGTGCAGGACATGCGTGTGCGCACCACCCTGGGCGGCATCTTCTACCTGATCGCCTGGCTGCTGTGCTGGATTTTCAGCAGCGCGCCCGAGCAGTTGCTCCTGCCCGGCAGCCTGTTCAGCCTGGCATTCGTCATTCTGCTGGTGCTGCGCCTGCGTCATCGCCTGCCCACCGAGCATGACTTAGACGGCCTGCTGCGCTGGCGCTGGCAGCACTGGGGGCTACTGCTGCTGAACTCGATGTTCTGGGGACTGGCGACCGGTTGCACGCTGCTGCTCACGCCGCTGCACGACAGCCAGCTGATTGCCGCACTGAGCACCATTGCCTTCAGCACCGCCGCCATCTTCAACTTCCCCATGCAGCGCCTGCCGGCCGCCTGCGCCGTCGCGCTGATCTACCTGCCGTCGGTGGTGATCATGCTGCCGCGCGCCACTGAGCAGGCGGGCGTGCTGATCACGCTGGGCTTCTTCCTGCTCTACCTGCTGCTGGCGCTCAAGCGCAACCACAAGGAATACCACGCCGGGGTCGACCTGCAGCACCAGTTGCTGGAGCAGCGCGAACAGCTCGACCTGCTCAGCCGCACCGACAGCCTGACCCAGCTGGGCAACCGTCTGCAGTTCAACAACCTGTTTGAACTGCAGGTGGCCCAGGCGCAGCGCCAGGGCAGTCCGCTGGCCCTGCTGTTGCTGGATATCGACCATTTCAAGCAGATCAACGACCAGCACGGCCACATGGCCGGCGACCAGTGCCTGTGCCAGTTCGCCGACGCCATGCGCCAGGTCTTCCGCCGCCAGAGCGATATCCTCCTGCGCCTGGGCGGCGAGGAGTTTGGCGTGCTGATGCCGGGTATCGACCTGGAGCACGCCCGGCAACTGGGCGAACAGTTCCGCCTGTTGCTGGCCGAGCACGGCCTGAAGACTCAGGAGCAGCCCCTGCGCCTGACCACCAGCCTGGGCCTCGGCGTGTTCGACAGCACGCGCGATGCCAGCGCCGATGCCTTCTTCAGCCGCGTCGACGATGCGCTGTACCAGGCCAAGCATCAGGGCCGTAACCGTCTTTGCCTGGCCTGAACGGCCGACCTCACTCCAGCACCTGAAACTCCACCCGTGCCGTCAGGCCGCCTTCATCCAGCACGCTGAGCTGATGCTGCCCGCGCTCCTGCAGCCCCAGCGCCAGGCTGTCGGCGCCCTGGGTGCTGCCCAGCGGCGTGCCGTCGAGGAACCACCAGCGCTGGCCGCTGCCGCCCAGCGCCGAGAGTTTCAGACGCAACGGCGTGGCACTGGCGGCCGGCCGACGCAGCTGGTCGCCCTGACGCACGCCGACGATGGACAGGGGCGCTGCGGCAGCGGGCAACAGCGGTGGGCACGTCGCATCGGCCGCCGGCAGACGCCGCGCCCGGCGCTCGCGCCGGGGCAGCCAGGGTTCCAGCGGTGCCGGCCAGAGCATCACATGCTGCGCCGTGGCACCCTCGCAGTGGGGCGCCACCTGCAGGCCGCGGGCATTGACCCACAGGGTCTGCGTCAGGCCAAGGCCCAGTGGCTGGTCCAGCGCCTGCAGGGTCGGCGGCGTGGTGCCATCCAGCGTCCAGGCATAACGCAGGCGCCGGCAGTTCGGATCATCGGCCGCCAGCGGCTGGCCGCCGGGCCAGCAGATCGCCGCCACGCCGACGCTGGCCGGCTGCGCCGCCACAGGCTGGGCGATGCCGCGCTGGGCATCACGGTTGACCAGCACATCATGCACCTGCAGCAGCAGAGGCGCGGCCGAGGCCAGACCGAACTGCCCCGGCACCGGAGTACCATCGGGCCGGCCGATCCACACGCCAATCAGGTAGCGCGGCCCCACCCCCATCGCCCAGGCATCGCGAAAGCCGTAGCTGGTGCCGGTTTTCCAGGCCAGCGCCGGGCGCTGCACCAGTTGCGCCCGCGGATCACGGTCCGGGCGCGCCTGGCCGGCGAGGATGCGCCGCACGATCCAGGCCGCACCGGGCGACAGCAGGCGCTGTTCGATCAGCGGCTGGTGCGGCTGCAGGCGAATCCGCGCCGCCTTGCCCTCGCGCCCCAACGCCGCGTAAGCCCCCAGCAACTGCTCAAGGCGCACACCGGCGCCCCCGAGAATCAGCGCCAGGTTGGGCTGCGCACCGGCCGGCAACTGCAGCGGCAGGCCGGCACCATACAGCTCGCCGGCAAAGCGCTTGGGCCCGTAGGCCTCCAGGAGCTGCACGGCCGGCAGGTTGAGCGAGGTGGCGAGCGCTTCGCTGGCCGACACCGGGCCGGTGAAGCCGGCGGAAAAGTTGCCGGGGCGGTAGTCGCCATAGCGGCGCGGCACATCCTGCAGCAGCGACTCGGAATGAATCAGCCCGGCATCCAGCGTCATGCCATAGAGAAAGGGTTTCAGCGTCGAGCCCGGCGAGCGCACCGACTGGATCATGTCGACATGACCGAAGCGCTTGTCATCGCCGATATCCACCGAGCCCAGGTAGGCGCGTACCGCCATGCTCTGTGCCTCGACCACCAGCACCGCGGCCGAGGTGTGCTCCGGCAGACGGGCACGCCAGCCCAGCAGCAGGTCTTCCAGACGCCGCTGCAGACTGGCGTCCAGGGTGGTGCGGATCAGCGCCGGGCTGTCTGGCGTATTCAGCCGCCGCGCCAGCAGGGGCGCCAGGCGCGGCTCCTGACGCGGGGCCAGCAGCACCGGCTCCTGCAACGCCTCGCTGACCCGCGTCGGCGCCCACACTCCAAACAGCTGCAGGCGCCGCAGCACCTTGTCGCGTGCCCGTTGCGCCGCCTGCGGATGACGATCGGGACGCAGCCGGCTGGGCGCCTGGGGCAGTACCGCCAGCAGCGCCGCCTCGGATGGCGTCAGCTGTGCCGGCGACTTGCCCAGATAGGCCCAGCTGGCGGCCGCCACACCCTGCAGGGTGCCGCCGAAGGGCGCGCGGTTGAGGTAAAGGGTGAGGATCTCGTCCTTGGACAGGTGCCACTCCAGCTGCAGGGTGCGCCACAGCTGACGCAGCTTGCCCGGCACGCTGCGCGCATGCGGATCGAGCAGGCGCGCCACCTGCATCGACAGGGTGCTGCCGCCGGACACCACCTCGCCGCCGGAGAGGTTCTGCCACAGCGCCCGGCCCAGTGCCAGCGGGTTGACCCCGGGGTGCCGGTAGAACCAGCGATCCTCGTAGGTGAGCAGCGCCTCCAGGTACAGCGGCGAAACCTCCTGCGGCATCACCGGATAGCGCCATACCCCCTCGGCATCGGCAAAGCGCCACAGCGGCGTACCGTCCTCGGCCAGCACCACCCGCGCCTCGTCGGCCCGCGGCAACGGCAGCGGGAACAGCCAGTCGGCCAGCCACAGCAGCGCCAGCCCCGCCAAGGCGGCCTGCAACCAGCGCCGCAAACGAATCACGATGGACACACCTCAACCCCACAAAACAGAGGGCCCGTGATCGCAGGAATCGATCACGGGCCCCGGCATTACGCCCTGAAAACCTAGCGCCCTTTTACCACCAGGCTCTTCGGTGCACTGCCCAGCGCCTTCCAGCCCGGCCGGTACATCGATTCGACCAGGGGTGGCGGCACCCGGTAATGGCCCGGGGTGACGGCACGGGCCAGATACAACAGGTGCGTCGGCTCGTAACCGCTGACATCCACGGCGGCCACATAGCGGTCACCACGGTATTCCTGATGCTTGATCCGCGCGTTCTGCATGGACTGCTGCCACTCCTTCACGGCACTGCTGGCATCGCCGAGGCTGGCACTGCTCTGCGCCAGGTTCTGGTTTTCCAGCTCCAGGCCGGCCGGCAGCAGGTCCACCAGCAGGGCATCCGGCACGCGCTCCTTGGCCTCGACGATCAGGTGCACCAGCACCAGCTCGCCACTGCTGAGGTTGTCCAGCGCCAGCGGCTTGCCATCCATGCCGAGGTATTCGCGGAAGATGCTGAGGTTCTCGCCACTGGCCGGCGGCAGCTCACGCGGATAGCCCGACAGGCTGAACTGCTGGTAGAGCGTCTCGCTGCCGAGGCTCTGCACCGACAGCGGCGCCTGCAGGCTGGCGCCTTCCAGCTTCAGGGTCGGCTGCTCGCGGTTGAGTGCCTGTACCAGACCGGCAGCCTTCAGCTCGGCCTGCCAGTCACCTTCCGGCTGGTTGAGCAGACGCCGGCCGGCGAGGAACACGGCATTGCGCTCCTGGGTCGACAGATACTCGTTGCCGGCAAGATCATCGGACAGGCGGAACAGCCAGCTGTCGCGCTGCGCCTTGGCCAGGTCATGCTCCTCCAGCAGGGCGTAGATCAGCGCGTCATCGCGCAGACGGCTGCCGTAATCGCCGTACCAGTAGTAGCGCTCAGACTTGAACTCATGACTGAGCGCGGCCTGCAGCAGGGTATCGGCGCGCGGCTGATCGCCCATCAGTTGCAGGGCCACCGCCAGGTGCGCCAGTGGCAGGCCACTACGGGCCTCGCTCTGCCGTTCGGCCAGCGCGCGCAGGCTGCCCAGCGGAGCCTGCTGACTGCGCGCCAGCACATAGCCGGCGTAGGCCTGCACGGCGAAGCGCATGTGCTCGCTGTCTTCGCTGTAGTACACGTCGATCAGCTGGCGATCCTGCAGGTAGCGCAGCAGGCGCTCGCTGGCCTTCTTCAACGCATCGTCCGGCACGCTGTAGCCCTGCTCGCGGGCACGCAGCAGGAAGTCGGTGACATAGGCCGTCAGCCAGTATTCCTCATCACTGTCACTGCCCCACAGACCGAAGCTGCCGTTGTAGCGCTGCATGCCGAGCAGACGCTCGATACCCAGCTCCAGCTTGCTGCGTCGTTCCTGATCGCTTTCGCCCTTGATGCCCAGACGCTTGAGGCTGGCGGCGTCGGCATACAGCGAGGGATACAGGCCGCTGGTGGTCTGCTCCAGGCAACCGTAGGGATAAGCCTTGAGTTCGCTGATCTGCTCGGCGAGGTTCAGCGGCGGCTTGCTCGACAGGCTCAGCAGCCCCTGCAGGCCATCGGGGTCGTACTGGCTGAGGGCGCTGTCCGGCAGGGTCCAGCTGTCGCCCTTGAGTACCGCGCGGAACTGCTTGAGCTGCGCCGGGTAGGCCGGGCGCACGCCGATCTGCCACTGCCGGCTGAAGGGCGGCAGCTGCTCGCCGGGCAGGTCCAGACCATTGACCCTGACGCTGAGCTGGCCGGTGCCCAGGCCGCCGACCGCGCGCACGGCAATCGGCAGGGTGATGCGCTGGCCCTGCGCCAGTTGCAGCGGCACGCTGCTGGCCGCCTCGCGCAGTTGCAGCTGACCGCTGGCCGCCAGTTGCACATCCAGCTTCTGCGGCGCACCGGAGAGGTTGGTCAGGTCCAGCGCCAGCGCGGTTTCGTCACCGCCGGCGAGGAAGCGCGGCGCCGACAGTTCGGCCACCAGCGGCGCCGCGACCACCGTCTTGGCCTCGCCCTTGCCATAGCTGTCGTCGCTCCAGGCCTGCGCCATCAGGCGCAACTCACCGTTGAAGTCAGGGATATCCAGACTGACCTCGCCTTCGCCCTGGGCATTG
>CALMID010000371.1 GCA_937863915.1 uncultured Pseudomonas sp. | reverse complement strand
GCTGTCCACTCGGTAGCTGTCCCATCATGTTGTTCGCCCCCGCGTTCACCGACAGAGTGATGCTGCCGGCGGCATGGGGAAGCAGCTACTTTTTCAACAGAATCGGCCGATAGCCGCCAAACGCACAGGGTACAAACAACCTAAACCAACCCCACCTCGCCCTGCTCCGCCTTGATCGGCTTCCAGCGCCGCAGCAGGCTGTACAGCGTCGGCACCACGAACAGGGTGAAGAAGGTGCCGAGCAGCAGGCCGCCGACGATCACCATGCCGATCTGCTGCCGGCTCTCCGCCCCCGCGCCAGTGGCGATGGCCAGCGGCAGCGAGCCGAGCACCATGGCGCCGGTGGTCATCAGGATCGGGCGCAGGCGTTGCAGGGAAGCCTCCAGCACCGCCTCCTGCAGCGCCTTGCCTTCGCGCAGCAGGTGATTGGCGAACTCGACGATCAGGATGCCGTGTTTGGTAATCAGGCCGATCAGGGTCACCAGGCCGACCTGCGAATAGATGTTCAGCGTACCGCCGAACAACTGCAGGGCCAGCAGAGCGCCGGCCATCGACAGCGGGACGCTGAAGAGGATGATCAGCGGGTCGAGGAAGCTCTCGAACTGCGCGGCCAGCACCAGGAAGATGAACACCAGGGCCAGGGCGAAGATCAGCGCCACGCCACTGCCGGAATCCTTGAAGTCCCGCGAGATGCCGGTGTAGTCGAACTGGGTGTCGGCCGGGAAGATCGCCCGCGCCTTGTCCTCCAGGTGCTCCAGCGCCTCGCCGAGGGTGTAGCCGGAACCGACGTTGGCGGTCACCGTCACCGCGCGCAGCTGGTTGAAGTGGTTGAGCTCGCGCGGCGCCACGGTTTCGCGCACCTCGATCAGGTTCGACAGCTGCACCATGCTGTCATCGCGGCCGCGCACGTAGATGCGGTTGAGGTCCTGCGGGTTGCTGCGATCGACCCCGGCCAGCTGCACCAGCACGTCGTACTGCTCGCCATTCTGCTTGAAGCGCGTCACCTGACGGCTGCCGAACAGGCTCTCCAGACTGCGGCCGATGGTGGCCACATCGCTGCCCACCACCACCGCCTGCTCGCGGTTGACGCTGATCTTGAGCTGCGGCGTATTCAGCTTGAGGTCGGTATCCAGGCTCTCCAGCCCCGGATAGCCGCGCACCTCGGCCAGCAACTTGTCCACGTACTGCTGCAGCTCGGCATATTCCAGCGAGGAGCGGATAACGAAGTTCACCGGCTGGCTACGGGCACTCTGCCCCAGCGGCGGACGGTTGATGGGGAAGGCGCGCACGCCGGGAATGTCCTGCAGTTTCGGCAACAGCTCGTCGCGGATCTCGAACTGGCTGCGCTCGCGCTTGTCCCAGTCCTCCAGTTTCATGAACGATAGGCCCTGGGCCACCGTGGGGAAGCCGACGATGACCATGTAGCGGTTGGTTTCCGGAATCGACGCATAGGCCGCTTCGAGCTGCTCGGCATAGCGGCTGGTGTACGCCAGGGTGGCGCCATCCGGGCCGTTGATGGAGCCGACGATGGTGCCGGTATCCTCGGTCGGCGCCAGTTCGCTGCGCAGGTTGGCAAACAGCACGGCGCACAGCACGAGAATCCCCGCCAACAGCGCCAGCACCAGCCACCAGGCCTTGAGCACGCGCCGCAGCACACGGCCATAGGCCAGGGTCAGGCGCTCGAGCATCTGTTCGATCGCCACATAGACCCGTCCATGACTGGCCGCGGCGCTGTGCGGCTTGAGCAGGTAGGCGCACATCATCGGCGACAGCGTCAGGGCGACAAAGCCGGAAACCAGCACCGCACCGGCCAGAGTCCAGGCGAATTCGGTGAACAGCTTGCCCGAGGTGCCCTGCATGAAGCCGATCGGCGCATACACCGCGGCCAGGGTCAGGGTCATGGCGATCACCGCGAAGGCGATCTCGCGACTGCCGGTGAAGGCCGCCTGCAGCGGTGCCATACCGCGCTCGATATGGCGGTGGATGTTTTCCAGCACAACGATGGCGTCATCCACCACCAGGCCGATGGCCAGAACCATGGCCAGCAGGGTCAGGTTGTTGATGGAAAAGCCCATCAGCGCCATCAGCGCGCAGGCGCCGATCAGCGACACCGGGATGGTCACCAGCGGAATCAGGGTGGCGCGCAGCGAACGCAGGAACAGGAAGATGATCAGCACCACCAGCAACACCGCTTCCCAGATGGTGCTGTAGACGTTGCCGATCGACTCGCGGATGAACAGCGAGTTGTCGTTGGCCACCGCCATCTGCATGCCGTCCGGCAGCAGGCTGCGAATTTCCGGCAGCGCCTCCTCAAGACCGGCGGAGATATCCAGCGGGTTGGCGGTGGCCTGCTTGACCAGCCCCACCGCCACCGCCGAACGGCCCTTGAAGCGCACCAGGGTGCGCTCGTCGGCGGCCCCCAGTTCGGCGTAGCCAACATCGGCCAGACGCAGCAGGTAGCCGCGCGAATCGTCGAGAATCAGCTGATTGAATTGCTCGGCAGTCTGCAGATCGGTTTCCGACAGCACTGAAAATTCGCGCTGCTGCGATTCGATGCGTCCGGCCGGAATCTCCACGTTCTGCCGGCGCAGCGCCGCTTCGATGTCCTGCACGGTCAGGTCATGGGCAGCCAGCTTTTCCGGGTCGAGCCAGATGCGCATGGCATAGGTGCGAGCGCCGCGGATCTGCACCTCGGACACGCCGGGAATGGTCTGCAGGCGATCCTGCACCACCCGCTCCAGCACGTCGGTGATGGCCATGGCCGACAGCTGCTCGCTGTAGAAGGCCAGCCAGATCACCGGCTGGGCATCGGCCTCGACCTTCTGTACCAGCGGCTCGCGGATTTCTTCCGGCAACAGCGCGCGTACACGGCCGAGACGGTCACGCACGTCGTTGGCGGCCTCGTCGGCATTGGTATCGAGGCGGAACTGGGCAGTGATCTGGGTGTTTTCCGCACGGCTGATGGAGCTGACGAAATCCAGGCCTTCGATGCCCGACAGCACATCCTCGATCGGCTGGGCGACCTGGGACTCCATGATTTCCGGGCTGGCGCCGGGATAGATGACGTTGACCGTGACGATCGGCACATCGATGTTGGGGTACTCGCGCACGGTCAGGCGCTGGTAGGCCAGAAGGCCGAGCAGGACGATGATCAGCGACAGGACGCTGGCAAAGACCGGACGGCGGATGCAGATATCCGACAGGGTCATGCGCCCTGCCCCCGCGGCACGCTGCGCACCTCGCGTCCGGGAACGACCTTCTGCCAGCCGGCACTGATTACCGTTTCACCACCCTGAAGACCCTCGACTACCTCGGCCCAGCCATTCAGGCGCTGGCCGATGCGGATCACCCGCCGCTCGACCTTGCCCGCCACCAGCAGATTGACCATCAGCTGCTGGCCCATGGGCATGATCGCCTCCTCGGGGATCATCAGGGCCTGCGGCCGTTCGGCGAGGATGACCGACACCTTGACGAACTGGCCGGGCTTTAGACGCTGATCGCGGTTGGCCACCTGGGCGCGAATCGCCTGGCTGCGACCGACTTCGTCCAGCCTCGGATTGAGGGCGATGATCTCGCCCTGGAAGCGCTCATTGGGATAGGCATCCAGGCTCAACTCGATGCGCTGCTGCAGGCGCACCTGGCTGACCGCCTTCTGCGGCACCCGGAAGTCGACCTTGAGCGGGTCCAGCACTTCCAGGTTGACGATATTGTCACCGGCATTCAGGTAATCGCCGACGCTGACCTGGCGCAGCCCCAGCACGCCGTCATAGGGCGCGCGAATCAACGTCTTGTCCAGGCGCGCCTGGGCCAGAGCCAGGCTGGCGCGAGCGGCCTGCTGCTGCGACTGCGCCTCGTCGAGAGCCTGCGCGTTGCTGGCGCCGCGTTTGAACAGCAATTGGGCACGCTGGAAGCTTTTTTCTGCCAGATCGAGGTTGGCCCGCGCCTGGGCCAGTTCGGCGCGGGCAATCGAATCATCCAGGCTGACCAGCAAGGCGCCGCCCTTGACCGCCATGCCCTCCTGAAAGTGCAGGGCCGCCACCCGCCCTTCTACTTCAGGGCGGATCAGAGTCGACTCGTCCGAGCGCAGTGAGCCAAAGGTCACCAGCTCGTCACGCACCAGCCGCTGCTCGGGCTGCACCACCTCGACCAGTGGCGCCAGCTCGGCCTGAACTGGACTGAACGGCGCCAGCAAGAGGGGCAGCAGCAGAATGACGGAGCGGCAGACGGACATGGGTAAACCTCGGCACAGGGCAGACCCGCAAGTCTACCGCCTGTCGGCGCCGCCGCCGACCCTTGGAGATGTAACCCGGTGTATTACTGACGCATGCCCCGCCCGCTTTTCAGCAGACTGATGCACACCCCATAGAGCAGTGCCGCGGCCACCAGCATGGACGCCATGGCCCAGCCGATATTGATGTCGGAAAACCCGAGAATGCCGTAACGGAAGGCATTGACCATGTGCAGGATGGGGTTGGCCATCGACACCTTCTGCCAGAACTCGGGCAGCAGCGTGATCGAGTAGAACACCCCCCCCAGGTAGGTCAGAGGCGTCAGGACAAAGGTCGGGATGATCGAGATATCGTCGAAGCTGCGGGCAAACACCGCGTTGATGAAGCCGCCCATGGAGAAGATGGTCGCCGTCAGCAGCATCACCAGCACGGTCACACCCAGGTGATGCACTTGTAGCTCGGTGAAGAACAGCGACAGCAGCGTGACGATGAACGCCACCGCCAGGCCGCGCAGCACGCCACCGACCAGATAGCCCACCAGGATGGTGTGCGGCGACACCGGGGATACCAGCAGCTCCTCGATATTGCGCTGGAACTTGCTGCTGTAGAAGCTCGACACCACGTTGCCGTAGGAGTTGGTGATCACCGACATCATGATCAGCCCCGGCACGATGAACTCCATGTAGCTGAACTGGCCGACACCGCCGACCTGGCTGCCGATCAGCCGGCCGAAGATGACGAAGTAAAGCGCCATGGTGATCGCCGGGGGCAGCAGCGTCTGCGGCCAGATGCGGGTGAAACGGCGCACCTCGCGGATCACGATGGTTTGCAGGGCAATCAGGTTGGAACGCAGCTCGGGACTCATTTCGCCACCTTGGCCAGGTTTTTCTCGACCAGGGAAACGAACAGTTCCTCCAGGCGGTTGCTCTTGTTGCGCAGGCTCAGCACCTCGACCTTCTGCGCCGCCAGTTGGCGGAACAGCTCGGTAATGCCCAGGCTCTTCTCGACCTGCACTTCCAGGGTCTGCGCATCGACCAGCTGGCTCGGGTAACCATTGAGCTGTGGCGCTACCAGTTGCGCCTCCTTGAGGTCCAGCAGGAAGGTCTCCACATGCAGGGTCTTGAGCAGCGCCTTCATGCTGGTGTTCTCGACGATGCGACCGTGATCGATGATGCCGATGTTGCGGCAGAGCTGCTCGGCCTCTTCCAGGTAATGGGTGGTGAGGATGATGGTGATGCCCTTGTCGTTCAGCTCGCTGAGAAAGCTCCACATCGAGCGGCGCAGCTCGATATCCACGCCGGCGGTGGGCTCGTCGAGAATCAGCAGGCGCGGCTCGTGGATCAGCGCACGGGCGATCATCAGGCGGCGCTTCATGCCGCCGGAAAGCATCCGCGCCGGCACATCGCGCTTTTCCCACAGGCCCAGTTGCTGCAGGGAGTACTCGGCACGCTGGCGCGCCAGCTGGAGGGGAAGGCCGTAGTAGCCAGCCTGGGTCACGACGATGTCGAAGACCTTCTCGAACTGGCTGAAATTGAACTCCTGGGGCACCACACCAAGACAGCGCTTGAGGGCATAAGGATCCCGGTCAAGGTCGTGGCCGAACACGCTGACCGAGCCGCTGCTTTTATTCACCAGCGTGGAAATGATGCCGATGGTGGTGGACTTGCCCGCACCATTGGGGCCGAGCAGCGCGAAGAAATCGCCCTCGGCCACTTCCAGATCGATGCCATCGAGGGCCTTGAAGCCATTGGCGTAGGTTTTGGTCAGCTGACGAATACTGAGGGCGGCGCTCATACAGGACTACTTGGCTGGCAGAGAGATAGGCCTAGATAAGGCCAGTCCCCGCCAATTGCAAGGCCGCCCCTCAGCCAAGCGCCGCCTCGGCCTGCAAATCCCCGCGCAGGAAGGCCGCGCCCTCGCTGAACAGATGCGGATAGACCCTGGCCAGATGCGCAAAGAACAGGTCCACCGGCAAATCGGCGAACTGGCCGTGGTCACACAGGTACTCCATGTAGCGCTCGCCGCTGGCGTTGTAGGGATGAAAGACGCTGTCCTGGCGGCCATCAAATTCCAGCGGCGCCACCTTGAACGCCTTGCACAGCGCCGCGTTGAACGCCGGCGTGGCCTTGACCCAGCGCCCGTCCAGATACAGTTCGGTGTAGCCATGCATGGCAAACACTTCACTGCGCAGCAGTTCCAGCAGGCGCGGCGACGACAGGTGATTGCGCACATCGGCCAGGCCAATACGCGCCGGAATACCGCAGTGACGCGCACAGGCAGCCAGCAGCAGCGCCTTGGGCACGCAGTAGCTCTCACCGGCCTGCAGGGCGTGACTGGCCTTCAGCGTTTCGCGCTCGGCGCTGAAACTGTAGGGGTTGTAGCGAATCTGATCACGCACCGCGAGGTACAGGGCGACCGCCTGCTCGCGCGGGCTACCCGTGCCACGCCAACGCTCGGCAAAGGCGATGACTGCCGGATGGGCACTGTCGATAAAGCTGGCGGGTTGCAGATAGTCATGCATGCTGGCGTCCTCCGTGCCGTCAGTCTATGCCAAGGCGGCGACCAGACCAGCAGGCATACCGGCCAGATGGCAGGTATACTCCGCCACCGTTTTCAGCCCGGAGCCCCGTCATGGCCAACGCCCACCTCAATTACCACCTGGCCCTGCTCGCCCACCTGCGTGGTATCCTGCAAGCCCTGGGCGAAGCCGAACAGGTCGCCGACGATACCCACGCCCTGTTTCTCGAGCGCTATGACGAGCTGCTCAGCGAACTGCCGCGCGACATGGAAAACAGCCTTTACCTCGGCCAGGACCTGATCCGCCAGATTTTCCACCGCTACCCGCAGATCGCCCACCTGGTGCCGCGTGACCTGTTGTGGTTCTTCGGCGGAGACTGCCTGCACTTCATGCCGGACGAGGAAATCGAGCTGTACCAGCAGCTGGACGAGCGCCGCTATGCCGCCGCCGAAGCCGGCGAGCCCTTCGACTGGGCACAGGAGAAACAATTGCTGGCCCTGCCGGACCAGAACCCCAAGCACTGATCAGTTGCTTCCCAAGAGCCCGCGCCATGCGGGCTTTTTTAGGTCTTGAGTTTTTTACGGACAAACAAAAACGCCGCTCAATGAGCGGCGTTTTTGTGAATTTGGAGCGGGAAACGAGACTCGAACTCGCGACCCCGACCTTGGCAAGGTCGTGCTCTACCAACTGAGCTATTCCCGCAAACTGGCGTCCCCTAGGGGACTCGAACCCCTGTTACCGCCGTGAAAGGGCGGTGTCCTAGGCCACTAGACGAAGGGGACGCGGCCCGGAACTTACAACAGCTTTTCCGGCTCCCTCAGCTGGCTTCGTGAAGTTCGCTGCGGGAGTGGCGCGCATTCTATGGATGCCTCAAAAGGTCGTCAACCCCTAATCTAAATTTTTTTAAATCAACGACTTCCAACGTTTATCGGAGCCGGGCCTATGAGCCAGAAAGACAACCCACTACACTCCGGAGAAACATAAAAGCTCGGGAGCAAGCCTGGTGTCACCACTTCTGATAACCGTACTCATCGTTGCCGGCATTGTTGTCCTCGGTCTGATTGCCTTTATCAATCACAGCCTGGAAGCCGGCAAGCTGGAGCGCGCCCGGCAGAAGGCCGAGCTGACCGACCGCATCCGTCGCTGCAGCAACCTGTCCGACAGCATGCCCGGACAGTTCATGACCCCACCGCTCAAGCAACTGCTCAACCGCCTGGAAATGCAGCTGTCGATCAACCTGAACAAGGTCGATCGTGGCAACCCTCAACTGAGCGGGCGTATCCAGGACCTGCGCACGCAGATCGCCATGGGCGAAGCGGTGCCGATTCGCAATCCCGCCCAGCCCATACAGAGCGAAGCCCAGGCCAAGGAAGTGCGCTTCCAGCTGGAAGCTCTGCACGCCATTCTCAGCCATGCGCAGCGGGAAGCACTGCTGCCGCCACAAGAAGCCAAGCAGTGGGCCGGCGAGATCCGCCACATGCTGGTCATGCTGCATTGCGAGTTCTTCAACAACCAGGGCCAGCAGAACCTGCAACAAGGCCAGGCGCGCCAGGCACGACTGGCCTTTGAACGTGGCGTGCAATACCTGCGCAAACAACCGGATATCAAACGCTACGAGCAGCAGCTCAAGCAGCTGGAAACCCAGCTGGCTCGCGCCAACGCCATGGTGCTCGAGAGCGCGCAGCCGGTCGCCGACGAGCCGAGCGAACTCGGTGAAGGCCTGAAGACGCTGGACGAAGAAGACACCTGGAAAAAGAAGAACATCTACGACTGACCGTCGCCAAGGAAACCTGCATGAGCCTGATCGTCTACGGAGCCCCGCTCTCGCCGTTCGTCCGCAAGGTGCGTCTGTGCCTGCTGGAAAAGGACCTGCCCTATCAGCTGGAGATCATCACGCCCTTCGGCCAGCCCGACTGGTACCGCGAGATCAACCCGCTGGGCCGCATCCCGGCTCTGCGTGACGGCGAACTGACCCTGGCAGATTCCAGCGTGATCTGCCAGTACCTAGAAGACAAGCACCCACAGCAGGCCGCTCTGTATGGCCGCGAACCGGCACACAGCGCTCAGATTCGCTGGCTGGAAAAATATGCCGACTACGAGCTGGCGCCACTGTGCACCTTCACGGTCTTTCGCAATCGCGTGCTCAAGCCGACCATGGGCAAGAGCAGTGACGAAGCCAGCATTGCAGCGGCACTCAACGACAAGCTGCCGCCCCACTTCGACTACCTCGAGCAGCAACTGGGTAACAAGGAGTACTTCGTCGACGGGCAGCTGAGCATGGCCGACCTGGCCCTGGCCTGCCAACTGGTCAACATGGAACATGGCGGCGAGCTGCTCGACGCCAATCGCTGGCCGGGTCTAGCCACGCATTACGCGCGTATGAAAGCCCGCGCGAGCCTGCAAAGCGTGCTGCCGGGCGAGCAGCGCACCGTTGCCAAACTCAGCGGCCAGGCGTGATTCAACGGGGACGCAAGTCCCCGTCAACCTGTCTTATTGCCGTTCCAGCAGCGCCCGCCCTACCCAGCTTCTGGCGAACTGACTGGCGCAACGCCCGTTGCGATTGCCCCGACCGCCAGCCCAGCGGATGGCTTCCAGTTCCAACGCACGTCCCCACTCCCAGACCAAACCGGCCGCCGCCGAGTAATGCTGCAGCCAATGGCGAACCACTGTCAGGTACTGCTCCTGCGTGAAAGGATAGAAGGACAACCACAGGCCGAAGCGATCCGACAGGGCCACCTTGTCCTCAACCGCCTCACTGGGATGCACCTCGCCCTCCACCGTTTGCCAGTGCTGGTTGTCGCTCTGCCGCTCGGGCAGCAGGTGCCGGCGGTTTGAGGTGGCGTACAGCAGCACGTTGTCCGGCGCCTGCTCCAGCGAGCCGTCCAACACACTCTTGAGCTGGCGGTAGTCGCCCTCGCCCGCCTCGAAGGACAGATCATCACAGAACAGCACGAAGCGCTGCGACAACCCGGCCAGGCCCTCGACGATCCGCGGCAGATCGGCCAGGTGATCACGCTCGATCTCGATCAGGCGCAGGCCCTGCCCGGCATACTCGGCCAGCAAGGCCCGTACCAGCGATGACTTGCCGGTACCACGCGCGCCCCAGAGCAAGGCATGGTTGGCCGGCAGCCCCTGCAAAAACTGCCGGGTATTTCCAGCGAGCTGCGCGACCTGACGTTCCACCCCGCACAGATCACTGATGCGCAACTGCAGATTCACCTGCAGCGCCTGCAGGCGGCCGTGTCGCCCCTCCCGCTGCCAGCGTGCCGCCAGGCAATGCTGCCAGTCGATACTGGCAGCAGGTGGCGGCAGCCAGTTTTCAAGGCGCGCCAGCAGACTTTCGGCACGCGTCAGCAGCGGGCCCAATGATTCGTCCATTTCACTCTCTCACTAGAATGGCGTGACAGACTCGCTGCCGTTCATCAGCAACGATCGGCTATGCTTTAGCAGCATTCTCTCAAGGCACCGTGCCGATGGTCATTCCTTTAAGTAATCGTCTGTCCTACAAGCAGGCACGCCTGACCGTGGTGGTGGCCTTCATTCTCGGCACGCTGCTGAGTCTGGTACAGGTCAGCATCGATTATGCCAACGAAGATGCCTCGATCAATCGCGAAATCCACGCCCTGCAGCAGATCAGCCACAACCCCGCCGCACGCATCGCCTACAACATCGACAGCGAACTGGCTCAGGAGCTGCTGCTCGGCTTACTGCAATCGCCTTCGGTAATCCGCGCCGAGATCATCGACAGCTCCGGCGGCACCCTGGCCTCGGTCAGCCGTCCACGCATCGACAGCCGCTACCGGGTATTCAGCGACTTCCTGTTTCGTGACAGCCGCATCTTCGAAGACCCGCTGTTTGTCAGCCATGCCCCCGACGAACCCCTTGGCGTATTGCGCCTGGAAGTCGACACCTATCCCTACGGCGCGACCTTCCTCAGTCGCGCGGCGCTGACCATGGTTTCCGGATTCGTCCGCAGCCTGCTGCTGTCGATCCTGCTGCTGGTGCTGTTCTATTACACCCTGACCAAACCCCTGGTCAGCCTGATTCATGCTCTCAGTGAACGCGACGAGAAAAGCAGCAAGCGCACACCGGTCGCCTGCCCCAGCGGCCATGAGAAGGATGAGATCGGCGTGCTGGTGAAGGTCACCAACCACCAGCTGGAAAGCGTCAGCAAGGAAGTCGATCAGCGCCGCGAGGCTGAAAACCGCCTCA
>CALMID010000370.1 GCA_937863915.1 uncultured Pseudomonas sp. | reverse complement strand
CGGTTTCTTCATGGCCAGCAACGGCTTCGAATACGCCATGACCCTGGCGGTGATTAGTGTCGTATTGCTGGTCGAGGGTGCTGGGCGGCTGTCGGTGGATGCCCGTCTGCAAGGCTGATCGCACCTGACAGGTGATGAGACTCCGGGGCCGCTAATGCGGCCTCGGTTGTTTCAATTGCTGTTGTTGTCTTGCCGGCTTTGATGGAGTGCCAGGGCGGCGTCGAGTCTTAGGCGTTCCTGCTCGCTGAAGTTGCTGGAAATCAGTTCGTCGATAGCTGCCTGCCGGTCCGTCTGGCTGAGCCCCGGGTTGCTCTCGATTTCGGCCTTGGCGCTGCTGTAACGCTTGAGGCGCTGCTGCCAGTCGGCGCGCTGCTGGTCCAGCGCTTCCAGGCGAGCGGTGGCTTCGCTTCCGACCAGTTGCTGGCGTAGGGCGCGCAGTTCCTCTGGGCTGCCGTTGCGAGCCCGCAGGGCCTGGGTCTGCTGGTGCAGCTCGATCTGCAGCTGGGGCAGTACGGCCTGTTCGAGGATTTCCGGCAGGCTGTCGCGCAGTGCCTGCATGGCCTGGCCCTTTTGCTCGGCGCTGATGCTGGCGTCGTTCTGGATACTCAGGCGGTTGAGGGTGAACTGGTTGTAGGCCTCTTCCTCGGCGAAGAACGCCTGGTGGGCTTCCTGGCTGAAGAGGCGGGCGCGCAGCGCGCTGACGGCCTGCTCGCGTTGGCGAATGCCATCCAGGTGGGTCAGCTGTGGCAGGTCGCGTTCCAGATCGACCAGCTGGCGCTTGTAATCGAGGTATTGCTGGAGCAGCTGCAGGGCCTGGCCTTCGGCCGGCTCCGCCAGCTGCGCGGTGATATAACTCTGCAGGCGTTCGATGCTGGCCTTGAGTGGCTCTTCGCCGAAGCTGCTGAGGAAGTAGTCGAACAGGTGGCGAATCTCGCCTTCGATGATCAGGTTGCCGCTGGCATCGACGCGCAGGCGGCCGTCGATCTCGGTGCCCTGAAAGGACGCCGGCAGAGGCTGAACCGTGTTCGGTAGCGGCCTGGCCGCTTCTTCCGGCCTGGCTGCAGGAATAATGCTGCTGGCAGTTGCGGCGATGGGGCCGCTTGGCAGGGCGGTATCGGTCGCCGGCTGCGACCACCAAACCACGCCGGTGATGGTGGCCAGCGCCAGGGTCAGCGTCAGTACATAGGTCCTGCGTTCGGTAGGCTTCATCGGGCAGGCAGTCTCACAATCGGGAGGAAAGGTGCAGGGTGGGCCCCTGCACCGGGTCTGGCAGACTGATGAAAAACTACCTGCGTTGCCATCGCGGTGTTAAAAACAGACTCAAAATGCTCATTTACACTTCGTAAACTGCGCT
>CALMID010000369.1 GCA_937863915.1 uncultured Pseudomonas sp. | reverse complement strand
GCCGCAGGCGCCACCGCCAGGCGCCGGCATTGCTCGCGCAGCCCTGCGGCCAGGCCGCGCCAGCCCCGGGCCTGCAGCGGCTCGGCCTGACTCCAGGCCTCCCACAGCGGCAGCAGCCACAGTGCTTCATCGAGAAACAGACGACGGTAGCCACGCGCCCAGGCTTCCTCCAGCACCGACTGGAAAAGGGCGAAGGCCTTGTCGCTGTTACCCTTGCGCCAGCTTGCCACAGAAAGTAACAACGACAGACGCAGACGCCGATCACGCTGGTGCTCTGCTGTCTGTTTTGCCAAACACTGTTCCAGCTGAGCCTGAGCCTTGTCAGCACGTCGCTCACTGAGCGCCAGATGCGCCTGCGCCAATGCCAGGGAAACATGGGCGTCCGGATAGCGACCCTCGGGTAGTACCGCCAGGTGACGCTCCAGCTGCAGACAGCTGCGCTCCGCCTCATTGGGCCTGCGCAGCCACAGCAGAAACTGCACCTTGCAGGCGATGGCATGGGCATAGACCCGCTCGTAGCCTGGGCCATGCAGGCCGGCGATCCACTCATCGAGCTGCTCCAGCGCCTGCTCGGCTTCGCCGGCAAAGAAACGCCCACGCGCCATGACCAGTTGACCACGACTGACCAGCTCGACAGGCGTCGCCACATCGCGCCAGGTCGTGGCACGCGGCAGTTCGGTGAGGATTGCCGCATGACGATCCTGTTCGTAGAGCAGATCGGCATAGGCCAGCGACAACGGCCCACCCCCCCGGCTGCGCCGGCCAAACACCCGTTCAACCCGAGCCCGGGCCGCCTCGGAGATCAAACGCCCCCGCTCCAGCTCGCCGCATTCCTTGCAGATCAGCGCCTCGATCAGGCTGGTCACCACGTTGAGGTATTCACTATCGGCCACCCGCAGACAGGTGCGCGCCACGGTAATCGCCTTGCTCGCTTCACCAAACTCGCCGAGCAAGGCATACGCGGCCGCCTGCACGCAACTGAGGCTGGCGCGGAACACTGGCTGATTCTCCGGCACCATGGCCAACCACTGACGGGCAATCTTCAGGCACGCCTCAAGCTTGTCCTGATAGAGCAGTACCAATGCCTTGAGCACCTGAGTAACAGCCAGCAGTTCGGTCATACCAAAGTGCATGGTCTTGCCACGCCCCTGCAACAGGCGCCCACTGAGTTCCTCGATCAGCGCCTCGGCCTCGGCAAAGCGCTGCTCGAAAGCCAACTGCCAGGCGTAGAAGATCTGAAACACCACATGATCGCGAATCACCTCGGCCGGCACCGTCTTGAGCATGGCCAGGATCGCGTAAACCCGATTGCCGGCTACCAGGCGGGCCCCCTGGCGCTCAAGCAACTCGGCGGCGAAGCTATAGTCACGCGCCCGCAGTGCGTAACGAATCGCCCGATCCGCCAGATCATGGCCTTCGCACCAGCGCGCCGCCGCATGCAGCAGGCGCCCGGCATCGCCACGCTTGTTCAGGCGACCCTGAAGGAACTCGGCAAACAGATGGTGATATCGGAACCACTCGCCATGATCATCCAGGGCGATCAGGAACAACTGATCCCCCTGCAGGCGATCCAGCAAGTCCTGGCCGTCACGCTCCCCCGACAGGGCATTGCACAGGTCGGCGTTGACCTCATCGAGTATCGAGGTCCGCTC
>CALMID010000368.1 GCA_937863915.1 uncultured Pseudomonas sp. | reverse complement strand
GGCCTTCGGCGAACGCGGCGGACTGATCGCCGGCCTGGCCACGCTGATCGAGTTTGTCTTCGCTCCGCCGGCGATCGCCATGGCCATCGGCGCCTACCTCAACGTGCAGTTTCCCGGCCTTGATCCCAAGCTCGCCGCCGTGGGCGCCTACATCATCTTCATGGGCCTGAATATCGTCGGGGTCAGCATCGCCGCCACCTTCGAGCTGGTGGTGACCATCCTCGCGGTGGTCGAGCTGCTGGTGTTCATGGGCGTGGTGGCACCGGGCTTCAGCTTCAGCAACTTCGTACTGAACGGCTGGGCCGGCAGCAACGAGTTCAACCTCGGGGCGATCTCCGGCATCTTCGCCGCCATCCCCTTCGCCATCTGGTTCTTCCTCGCCATCGAAGGCGCGGCCATGGCGGCCGAGGAAGCCAAGGACCCTAAGCGCACCATTCCCAAGGCCTACATCAGCGGCATCCTGACTCTCGTGCTGCTGGCTCTGGGCGTGATGATCTTCGCCGGCGGCGTGGGTGACTGGACAGTCCTCTCCAATATCAACGATCCGCTGCCACAGGCAATGAAGACCGTGGTCGGCGAAAACTCCGGATGGCTGCACATGCTGGTGTGGATCGGCCTGTTCGGTCTGGTCGCCAGCTTCCACGGCATCATCCTTGGCTACTCGCGGCAGTTCTTCGCCCTGGCCCGTGCCGGCTACCTGCCGGCAGGCCTGGCCAAGCTCAACCGCTTCCACACCCCGCACCGCGCCATCATCGCCGGCGGGCTGATCGGTATCGCCGCCATCTACAGCGACGGCCTGATCAACCTGCAGGGCATGAGCCTGACCGCCGCCATGATCACCATGAGCGTGTTCGGCGCCATCGTCATGTACATCATGAGCATGCTCAGCCTGTTCCGCCTGCGTCAGACGGAGCCGAACCTGCCGCGCAGCTTCATGGCGCCCGGCTACCCGGTGATTCCGGCCATTGCCCTGGTTCTGGCGCTGGTCTGCCTGGTGGCGATGGCCTGGTTCAACACCACCATCGGCCTGATCTTCCTCGGCTTCATGGCCGCCGGCTTCGTCTGGTTCCAGTTCACCGCTCATCATCGCGAAGCCGCGGCCAGCGATGCGCTGCTTACCGGCGGCGCTGCTTAACTAACCAGACAAGCCAATCCTGGCAAGCTAGTGAGAAAGTCCCCGAGCCGTGCCCCTCCGGGCACGGCTTTTCCCTGTTCGGAGTCAGCGATGGCCTACCAGACCAGCGTCGGCAGCACCCTCTACCGTTTCACCGACCTCAAGACCCTGCTGGCCAAGGCCAGTCCGGCGCGCTCCGGTGACTACCTGGCGGGCCTGGCCGCCGCCACCTACGAAGAGCGCATGGCCGCCAAGATCGCCCTGGCCGATGTGCCACTCAAGACTTTCCTCAACGAGGCGCTGATCCCCTACGAGCAGGACGAGGTCACCCGCCTGATCATCGACCGCCACGACGCGCGTGCCTTCACCCCGATCAGTCACCTGACGGTCGGCGATCTGCGCGACTGGCTGCTGCTCGACACAACCGACAGCATCACCCTGGCCGCTGTGGCGCCGGGGATTACCCCGGAAATGGCAGCCGCGGTGAGCAAGCTGATGCGCAATCAGGACCTGATTCTGGTCGCCAGGAAGTGCCGGGTAATCACCCGTTTTCGCAATACCATCGGCCTGCCCGGCCACCTCTCGGTGCGCCTGCAGCCCAACCACCCCACCGACGATGTGCGCGGCATCGCCGCCAGCCTGCTCGACGGTCTGCTCTATGGTTCAGGCGACGCCACCGTCGGCATCAACCCGGCAAGCGACTCACTGCCGACCCTGATGCGCCTGTGGCAGATGATGGATGAGGTGCGCGAGCACTTCGACATCCCCATGCAGAGCTGCGTGCTCACCCACGTCACCACGCAGATCCAGGCCATCGAGGCCGGTGCGCCGATCGACCTGGTATTCCAGTCCATCGCCGGCAGCGAGAAGACCAACACCAGTTTCGGCGTGTCGCTGGCCATCCTCAGGGAAGCCCACGAGGCGGCGCTGAGCCTCCAGCGCGGCACCGTCGGCGACAACTGCATGTACTTCGAAACCGGCCAGGGCAGCGCGCTGTCGGCTGGCGGCCACCACGGCGTCGACCAGCAGACCTGCGAGGCCCGCGCCTATGCGGTGGCGCGCGAGTTCAAGCCGCTACTGGTGAATACCGTGGTCGGTTTCATCGGCCCGGAGTACCTGTACGACGGC
>CALMID010000367.1 GCA_937863915.1 uncultured Pseudomonas sp. | reverse complement strand
GAGCCTTATGCCGAGGAGGCCGGTGCCCAGGTCGAGCATATCGGTAGCAAGTTGCTGCAGGCGCTGCGCGAGCCATATCAGGTCAACGGCCAGCGCTTCAACAATAGCGCCAGCCTTGGTGTGGTGCTGTTCAATGACGAGCAGCACACGGTCGTTGAGCTGATGCAGCATGCCGATCTGTCCATGTACAGCTCCAAGGCGGCGGGCAAGAACGCCCTGAGTTTCTATGATCCGCAGATGCAGGCCGCGGTCAGCATGCGCCTGCGACTGGAAGAAGATATTCGTCGCGGGCTGGGCGAGGGCGAGTTTGTTCTGTATCTGCAGGCGCAGGCCGGCGTAGAGGGTACGCTGGAGGGCGCGGAAGCTCTGGTGCACTGGCAGCATCCGCAGCGCGGCTTGCTCGGGCCTGGCCACTTCATCGAGATTGCCGAGCGTTGCGGCCTGATCGAGCTGATGGATCTGCTGACCCTGCGCCAGGGCTGTGAGCTGCTGGCCCGCTGGGCCGGACTGCCGCAGATGGCCAGTCTGAGCCTGGCGGTCAACATCAGTGCCCGGCTGCTCTACAAGGATGACTTTGTCGATCTGATCCAGCAGATCCTGCGGGAAACCCAGGCCAGTCCGCTGCGCCTGAAACTGGAGATTACCGAGTCGCTGCTGCTCAATGACAAGGATAAGGCTGTGCTGCGCATGCAGGCGTTGCGCGCGATGGGTATCCGCTTTTCCATTGACGATTTTGGCACCGGCTATTCGTCCATGGCCTACCTGCAGCAGTTGCCGCTGGATCAGCTGAAGATCGACCAGTCCTTTGTCCGCGACTTGCCAGGCAATACCAGTAGCCTGGCGATTGTGCGTGCCATCCTTGCCATGGCGCAGAGCGTGGAGCTTGAAGTGATCGCCGAGGGCGTGGAAGACCAGGTGCAGCGCCAGGCCCTGTCCGATAGTGGTTGCAAGCATTTCCAGGGCTATCTGTTCGGCCGGCCGATGGCGATAGAGGTCTTTGAGCATGTATGGCTGCCGGTGGCGGAGAGCTCCTGACGGACTGCTCGCGAGGACTGTGTACAACTGAATCGCCCCAGTTTTTGTAGACACCAGATGACCGCTTCTGGCCGTTTGCTGTCACCCATTGTCCATCTGACCTATGCCCTAACTGGGCGTCAGGCCGGCACTCTGGGCAACGTCAGGATAGGGCCGATTCCAGCATTTTCTGACGCCTCGCCGGCAACCTCTAGGGCCTCAACCTGACAGGCCGCACGTTTAGCGTACGATTTTGTCCGTTTTCTCTATCGTCCCCTAAAACAACTGTTTAGCGACGACCTGTACCAATACTGGCTTTGCCAGCTTGCCGGAAAAATCGGGGGTTCCGGCTTGGAACCCCTATTCCGTCGCCGTCGCCCGGCTCCGCAGAGGGCATTGGTGAAGATGCGGACAG
>CALMID010000366.1 GCA_937863915.1 uncultured Pseudomonas sp. | reverse complement strand
CACTGCCTGGGCTTCGCGGGCGAGGCTTGGGTGGGTCAGGTTGACGCCGATATCGATCAGTTGCATGGTGACTTTGGCCTGTTTTCTGCGGTTTTGAGCGGCTGTAAACGCCGTGTCATGGCGGCTTGCGGTAGCGATTTTACCGGGCTTTGCAGCCGTTCGGCTTGGCAGTCTGGTGGGGCTGTGCGAACCTCCGCGCCCCGCGCCGGTCTGAGCTGGCGCTGGTAGCCGCGTGCCAAGCTTCGTTTCCTTCAATCAGCGTGTCATTCAACCGATGCGTCACCCAATGGATTCGCCGCCTATGACTGCATCTCTCGTCCACACCGGATCCATCCGGCAGTTGCCCAGCCCGGCTGGCCAGGCGCCGCGTTGCTGAGAATCCTGTTGGGCCTTTGGCTGGCGCTGTTGTGCGTGCCGGCCAGCGCGCGCCTGGCCGATCCGCAGCAAGCCTGGAACAGTCCGGCGGCGCGCGATCTGGCGCAGATCCGGCGCAGCGGCGAGTTGCGCGTGCTGGTCAACGAGAGCCGGGCCAGCTCTGGCGAAGTGCGTGGCCAGGCGGTGGGCGGGGAGTACCACCGGCTCAAGGCATTCGAGCGCTACCTCAACCAGCGCCAGCAGGGCAGCCTGCGCCTGAAACTGCTGCCACGGCCCAAGACCGATCTGCTCAAAGCGCTGCAGCGTGGTGAAGGGGATCTGGTGGCCAGCAGTGAACTGTTGCAGCGCGAGAAGGCTGTTCATGTCAGCTCCAGCCAGGCGCTGCGTGAGGCGGTGCCGCTGGTGGTGGTGACTCGCCAGGGCGTGCGGCGCAACCTGCGCTTCGAGCACATGGCCGGGCGCAGCCTGGCGTTGCCGCGCGGCAGTGCGGCGGTGGAGGCGGTGCGGCGGATCAATCAGCAGCTGGCCGAGCGCAAGCTAGCACCGCTGATGATCGAGTGGGTGGACGATTCGCTGGCCGTGGAGGATGTGCTGGAGATGGTCCAGGCCGGTATCTACAACTACAGCGCGGTGGAGCAGCCGCTGGCTGAGCGCTGGAGCAAGGTGCTGCCGCGCCTGCGTATCGACCGCCACCTGGTGCTGGATAACCGCCTCGATCTCAACTGGTACGTGCGCCCGGATGCGCCGACCCTGCGCGCCAGCCTGGATGCGTTTCTGGAGGGCTACCGCGCGCCGGCGGATCAGGACAGCGCGTTCCAGCGGGTCTACCGGCGTTCCTACAAGGTGCATTACCCGCTCAATCGTGCCGATCGCCAGCGCCTGGAAAAGATCCGGCCGGTGTTACAGAAGTATGCCGCCCAGCAGGATTTCGACTGGCTGGCGCTGGCGGCGATTGCCTTCAAGGAGTCCAGCCTCAACCCGGCCGCGCGGGGTGCGAACGGGGCGACTGGGCTGATGCAGATCACCCCGGCGGCGGCCCGCAGTGTGGGGGTGGGCAATATCGCGGCACTGGACAGTAATGTGCAGGCGGCGACGCGCTACATGGCAAAGATCCGCCGCAGTTTTTTCGCCAGTCCGCGCCTCGACCCGGATGAGCGCCTGGCATTCATCCTGGCGGCCTACAACATGGGCCCGCAGCGGGTGCAGAGTCTGCGCGCCGAAGCCAGGCGCCGCGGGCTGGATGCCGATCGCTGGTTCTTCCAGGTCGAGCGGATTGCCCTGGAACAGGTCGGCATGGGGCCGGTCAGCTATGTGGCGGCCGTCAACAAGTACCGCCTGGCCTTCGATCGGGAACGCGATGTGCTGGAGCCGCGAGTCGCGCGTAAATAATCAATTTATTCGATATTTATGCGGGATTATTTGCGCTTTTTATATCGATTAGGTGTATCTAACCTGTCCCTCACCTGCTACCCATTCGTGAGGACTTCACCATGCACAACCTTCGTCGCGTTCTGTTCAATACCCAGGCCGGCTATGCCATCACCCTGCTGCGCATTACCACCGGTCTGACCTTTGCCGCCCACGGCGCGCAGAAACTGTTTGGCTGGTTTGGCGGTTATGGGCTGGAGGGTACCGGGCAGTGGATGGCATCGATCGGCCTGGAACCGGGCGTGCTGATGGCGTTGCTCGCCGGCAGTGCGGAGTTCTTCGGCGGGTTGCTTCTGGTCATCGGCCTGCTGGTGCGTCCGGCCGCTCTGTCGCTGGTGGTGGCCATGCTGATCGCCCTGTTCTGGGTGCATTTGGGCAACGGTTTCTTCATGGCCAGCAACGGCTTCGAATACGCCATGACCCTGGCGGTGATCAGCGTGGTGCTGCTGGTCGAGGGGGCTGGGCGGCTGTCGGTGGATGCCCGCCTGCAAGGCTGAACGCACCTGACAGGTGATGAGAATCCGGGGCCGCACGCGCGGCCCCCGGTTGTTTCAATTGTTGTTGTCTTGCCGGCTTTGATGGAGTGCCAGGGCGGCGTCGAGGCGCAGGCGCTCCTGCTCGC
>CALMID010000365.1 GCA_937863915.1 uncultured Pseudomonas sp. | reverse complement strand
GGCCGGGTCAGGTTTCTGCACCGGCAGGCGGGCACCGCCCAGCACCCACCGGAAATAACCGTCCAGCCCCTTCTCCGCAAGCAGCGGGCCAACGAACTGGGTCGGCTTGTTGGTCACCAGCGCCAGCGGCACGGCTCGGGCCTGCAGCCAGTCGAGGCACTCACGCACGCCGGGGTAAACGGTGCTCAGGGCATGGCAGTCGGCATAAGCCGAAAGAAACAGCTGATGCGCCGGCGCGGCCTGCTCATCCGTAATGGCGCTGTGGTCGAGATCATCGGCCAGGGCCCGGCGCACCAGCACCTTGGAACCATTGCCAACCCAGTCGCGCACCTTGGCCACACCAGCCGGCGGGCGGCCCAACTGACCGAGCATCCGGTCGATGGCTGCGGCCAGATCCGGCACCGAGTCCAGCAGGGTGCCATCCAGATCGAACATCACCAGACGCGGCAATTCACCGCCAAACAGCTGGTGCAGCGCGGTCACGCACGCACCTGGGCCAGCTCGGCGCGCATGGCGTCGATCACCGCCTTGTAGTCGGCCTGATTGAAGATGGCCGAGCCGGCCACGAAGGTATCCGCACCCGCATCGGCGATGGCACGAATGTTCTGCACGTTGACCCCGCCGTCGATCTCCAGGCGAATCTCACGGCCACTGGCATCGATCAGCGCGCGCGCCTCGCGCAGCTTGTCGAGGGTGCCCGGGATGAACTTCTGCCCGCCAAAGCCCGGGTTGACGCTCATCAGCAGGATCATGTCGACCTTGTCCATCACATACTTGAGCACGTCCAGCGGCGTGGCCGGGTTGAACACCAGCCCCGCCTTGCAGCCACCATCCTTAATCAGTTGCAGGGAACGGTCGATATGCTCCGAGGCTTCCGGGTGGAAGGTGATGTAACTGGCCCCGGCCTCGATGAAGTCACCGATGATGCGATCCACCGGCTTGACCATCAGGTGCGCGTCGATCGGTGCGGTAATGCCGTACTTGCGCAGCGCCGAGCAGACCATCGGGCCGATGGTCAGGTTGGGCACGTAGTGATTGTCCATTACATCGAAATGGACGATATCGGCACCGGCGGCCAGAACGTTGTCCACTTCCTCGCCCAGACGGGCAAAGTCGGCAGACAGAATCGACGGAGCAATGGCAAACGGCTGCATGCGGCACCTCGGCAAGTCAGTAAGGCGCCTAGTGTACCCGAGCCTCCTACGAGCTGCCGCCTGCGCCTGACAAAGCCCCTGGCAAGCGGCTAGTCTTTAGCCACGTCACAGGAGATTCGTCATGCCGTCGAAACACCTCGCCCCACTTGCTCTGCTTCTGCTCAGCCTGCACGCCAGCGCCGAAGAGGCACCTGCAGCCCCAGCAGCACCAAGCGATAGCAGTAGCGCCGCGGCTCCAGCCGCGCCTGCTGAAACGGCGCCGCCAGCCGACGATGCCGCCGGCGGCGCCAGTGGAGCCGATACTGTTAGCACCGAAGCAGTCCCCAGCGAGCCGCCCATTCGGGTCGAGCCGGCGCCGGTGAGCGTTGAGCAGGCACAAGGGCTGCAGAACCAACTGAGCGCTGATGAACAGCAACAGCTGAAGGCCGGCGACGAGAGTTTTCTCGCGCTCTGGCTGCCCGCCAATGCCGGCACCGCCACCGGCATCGTGGTGATTGTGCCGGGGGACGGTGAGAGCGCCGACTGGCCGCAGGTGGTCAGCCCGCTGCGCAAGAAGTTGCCGAACGCCGGCTGGTCGACGCTCAGCCTGACCCTGCCGGACCCGCAGGTTCCCAGCCTGCCGCCCCGCCCAGAAGCCGCCGCAGTACCTGCCAGCACACCAGCCGCAGATGACGGCGCGGCGCCAGCCGATAACGGCACGGAAGCCGCGCCCACAGAAGCAGCCACGACCGAGGCCGCTCCCGCCAGCCCGGCAGTTGATCCTGCCACCGCACAGGCCAGCCATCAGCAGAGCGTTTTCGACCGCATCGACGCAGCAGTGGCCGCTGCTCGCCAGGAAAAACCCGAGCGCCTGGTGCTGCTCGGCCACGGCAGCGGCGCCTACTGGGCGGCGCAATACCTCAGCGAGAAGAAACCGGACGACATTCAGAACCTGCTTCTGGTCTCGCCCCAACAGCCCAAAGGCTTCACCGGCAACGGCGAGGAGCTGCTCGCCAGCCTCAAACTGGCCACGGGTGATTTCTACTACAAGGATCAGGCACCGGACCGCCAGGCAGCGCTCAAACGCATGCAGGCCGGCAAACGCCAGCAGCACCCGGCCTACATCCAGGTCGCCATGAAAGCCCTGCCGGGCAATACAGAGATCGAATCAGAGCAACTGTTCCGGCGAATTCGTGGCTGGCTGGATCTACAGATCAAAGCCGCACCCTGAGGCAGCAATCAGCGAAAGCCGCGCCGCTCGCGCACCATGGCATAGGCGCTGTGCAATTCGCGGGTACGCTCGGTGGCGGCCCGCAGCTGCGCCGGGCTCGCGCCCTGGCCCGCCAGCTTATCGGGGTGGTTTAGGCTGAGCAGCTTTCGATAGGCACGTTTGATCTGTTCCACCGAGCTGGTCTCCGATACGCCAAGGAGCGTGAGGGCTTTTGCATAGTCATCGTGCCGGCGCACCGGCGCACTGCGCTTGGCCACTGGTTCAAACTCGGCCGCCAACTGTTCCACTCGCTCAGCAGGCAGTCCCATCCAGCGCCCCCACAGGCGGATGCGCTCACCATTGGCCACCGACACGGCACCGCCCGCCCGCGCCATCGCCCAGCAACTGCGCAGCCAGCTCTCGGCCCGTACCGCATCCCGCCGCAACGGCAGCAGGCTTAGACGCCAGCCGCGCTCGTGGTGCTTGCCACGACCGAACGCGGCAATCGCCAACGCCTGCTGAGCCTCATCGAGCCCCAGACGCTTCATCTCGGCACGCGCCAGACGAATATGCTCGGGCAGCACGCGGCCATCGCCCTTGGCCACTCGCCCCAGCAGCATGAACAGCAGCTCATCACCATGCGGCAACACCTGCCCGCGCAGTCGCCGCATGAAGGTCGACCAGGAATCGAGCTGCAGACGGCGATCAAGCAGATAGCCGAGCAAACCACCCAGCAAGGCGCCCGGAATACTGGCCAGCGCCAAGCCGGCCGCAGCCCCCAGCAAGGTGGCCGGCCAGCGCATCAGGCCGGCACCGCCAGCAGTTGCTCGACCTCGGCCAGGCGTTCATGGGTACCCACATCCACCCAGCGTCCATGGAAGTGCTCGCCACTCACCCGCCCCTCGGCCATGGCGGCCCGCAGCAGCGGCGCCAGCTTGAAGGCACCGGCACTGCAACCGGCGAACAGCCGGGGGTGCAACAGCGCCATGCCGCTATAGGTCAGACTGGCATCACCCTCACTGGCATCGCGCACCCGGCCGTTCTCCAGGGTGAAATCACCCCGACTGTTGTGCCCGGGGTTATCCACCAGCAGCAGATGGGCCAGATCCGCCAGAGGCCGGCGCAGCGCGGCAAAGTCGCAGTCGGTCCAGATATCGCCATTGACCACCAGGAATGGCTCATCGCCCAGCAGCGGCAGCGCACGGAAGATGCCGCCACCGGTTTCCAGCGGCTCACCTTCGGGAGAGTACTGAATGCGCACCCCGAAGCGCGAGCCATCGCCCAGGTAATCCTCGATCTGCTGACCCAGCCAGGCGTGATTGATCACCAGATCGGTAAAGCCCGCGCGAGCCAGTGCGCGCACGTGATACTCGATCAGTGGCACGCCGCCCGCCCGCACCAGCGGCTTGGGGGTATGCAGGGTCAGGGGACGCAGGCGCTCGCCCTTGCCCGCGGCGAGAATCATCGCCCTCATGCCGGAACTGCCGTCGATTGCCGCAGCTGCGCGAGCAATTGCCCCAGCTCGGCCAGCTCCGGCCGACGACTGAGTACCTCATCGATGTAGGCAAAAAAGCGCGGCACATCGCCCAGGTATTTCGGCTTGCCATCGCGATGGCAGATACGCGCGAAGATACCGATGACCTTGAGGTGACGCTGCACGCCCATCAGGTCGCTGGCGCGCTGGAACTCGGCAAAGCTGGATGGCAAGGCAATGCCCGCCTCACCGGCTAGCTGGTAATAACGTTGCAGCCAGGTTTCGACACGCGCCTGCGGCCAGCTGAGGAAGGCATCCTTGAACAGGCTGGTGACGTCATAGGTCACCGGCCCCCACACGGCATCCTGAAAATCCAGCACCCCGGGGTTGGGCGTGCTCAGCATCAGGTTGCGCGGCATGTAGTCGCGGTGCACCAGCACCTGCGGCTGCGCCAGAGCGCTGTCGATCAGCAGGTCACAGATGCGCGCCCAGGCCTGCTGCTGCGCGGCACTGAATTCAGCGCGCAGCTCCCGCGCCACATACCAGTCGGGGAACAGCTGCAGTTCCCGTGCAAGCAGGGCTCGGTCGTATTCAGCGAACTCGGCCGGCCGCGGCAGACGCTGAAAGGCCACCAGCGCCTGAAGGGCATCTTCGAACAGGGCGTCGGCATTGTCGGCGCTGATCACGTCCAGGTAGGTCTGTCGACCCAGATCGGTCAACAGCAGAAAGCCTCGTGGCAGATCGGCCAGCAATACCTGCGGCACATGGACGCCTGCTTCTGCCAGCAGTTCGGCCATGCGCACGAACGGGCGACAGTCTTCCTGCGGCGGCGGTGCATCCATGACGATGAACGTCCGCTCGCCAGCCTGCCACCGGAAGTAACGCCGAAAGCTGGCATCACTGCTGGCGGGGCTCAGACTGGCCGGCGGCACCTCGCCCCAACCCTGTCCGGCGAACAGCGCCGGCAGCTCCTGTGCCAGCCAATCGACAAGCATTTGATAACGAACATCTTCGGTCATGCAGAGGGTTCTCCGGGAATGCTGGCCGTTGTACGGGTCATGCTTTATTATCCTGCATCTTTTTCAGCCCATCGAGAGGCGTGCGGTCCTTGGGCCGATACGCGCAGGAAGCTCGGACTAACAAGATGGCAGTCAAATCCCCCGCTTTTCGCAAAAAATTCCCACTGCTGGTGACCGGCAGCCTGCTGGCTATGCAGCCGCTGGCCAGCCCAAGCGTCTTTGCCGCCGAGCAGTATGACTGCAAAGCAGGCCCCGCTGGCTGGTCCTGCGCGCCTAAAAGCACTGCTAGCGCCCTGCCTCCTCGCCCGGTACATACCGATTCGGCGGTCAGCTCGACCACCGGCATGGCCGTGGCCGGCAAGCGCGCCAGCGAGTCGGGCGAAACCAAGGCCAGCCCGGCTACCGAGCAGGTTGCTGACAGCGACGGCAAGGGGCTGACCAGCCGCAGCGCCGACTACAGCCATCTTGACTGGGTGCCGCGTGACAAGCTGAACGCCGCCCAGCTGGCAGAGATTGGCCCGTATTGCGAAGGCAGCTACATCGAGCCGCAGCGTCCGGGCATGGAAGACGACACGCCCCTGGATGAGTCGCCGATGTTCGTCTCGTCCAAAGCTACCCGCTTCGAGCAAGAGAAGCAGGTTGCCACCCTGGCCGGCGACGTGATTCTGCGTCAGTCGGGCATGCAGGCCGAAGCCAACGAAGCACACCTGTACCAGACCGAAAACCGCGGCGAGCTGGTCGGCAATGTCCGCCTGCGCGACAAGGGCATGCTGATCGTCGGCGACCGCGCCGAGCTGCAACTGGACAACGGTGAGGCGAAGATCGAAAACGCCGAGTACGTGATCCACAAGGGCCATGTGCGCGGCAATGCGGCTTACGTCAAACGCCAGGAAGACGCCATCGTTCGCCTGAAAGACGGCACCTATACCCGCTGCGAGCCGGGCAACAACGCCTGGCAGCTCAAGGGCAACAACATCAAGCTGAACCCGGCCACCGGCTTCGGCACCGCGACCAACGTCACCCTGCGGGTCAAGGATGTACCGGTGTTCTACACCCCTTACATCTACTTCCCGATCGACGATCGCCGCCAGTCTGGCTTCCTCGCACCCAGCATCGGCAGCGGCAGCGATACCGGTCTAGCTCTGCAGACACCCTATTACTTCAACCTGGCGCCGAACTACGACGCCACGCTGTATCCGACCTACATGAGCAATCGCGGCCTGCTGCTGGAAGGCGAAGGTCGCTACCTGACCCGCAGCAGCGAAGGCTCGGTCGGCGCCGCCTACCTGGACGACCAGGAAGACGAGCGCAAACTGCAGAGCGAGTACGAAGATCAGCGCTGGCTGTACAGCTGGCAGCACAAGGGCGGCCTGGATTCGCGCCTGCTGGCAGAAGTCGATTACACCGATATCAGCGACCCGTACTACCTCCAGGACTTGTCCACCGATTTGGGTATCGATACCCCGAGCTACGTGAATCAGCGTGGCACACTGACTTGGCGCGGCGACAGCTATACCGCACGCCTGAATGCCCATGCCTACAAGATGGCTACGGTCACCGACGTGACTCCGTACGACCGGCTACCGCAACTGACCCTGAATGGCCAGCTGCCGTTCCAGCCAGCTGGCCTTCAGATGAGCTATGGCAGCGAACTGGTACGTTTCGATCGCGACCTGCGTAGCGGCAACTTCATCGACGAAAATGGCAACCCTACGCCTTGGTACGACACTCGCCTCAAAGGCCTGGCACGCGCTACCGGCGATCGCGCCCACGTCGAGCCGGGCATCAGCCTGCCGATGGAAGCCACCTATGGTTTCGTCAAGCCGTCGATCAAGTATCTCTATACCGAATACGATCTGGATATCGACAGTCAAGGCGAAAACCAGCTGATTGCACAAGGTAACGAGTTCCAGAAGTCGCCTGACCGTGGCGTGCCGATCTACAGCCTGGACAGCGGCCTGTACTTCGACCGCAACGCCAACTGGTTCGGAAAGTCCTTCCGCCAGACCCTGGAGCCGCGCGCCTACTACCTGTACGTGCCGACTCGCGACCAGAACGACATCCCGGTATTCGACACCTCGGAAACCCCGTTCAGCTTCAGCTCGCTGTGGCGTGACAACCGTTTCTCCGGCAAGGATCGCATCGGCGATGCCAACCAGCTGTCGCTGGGCGTGACCAACCGCTGGATCGAGCCGAACGGTTTCGAGCGTCAGCGCTTCGGTATCGGCCAGGCCTATTACTTCCGCGACCGTGAAGTGCAGCTGCCAGGCATCGACTACCGCAACAGCGCCGCCGCCCAGGCCAGCGAGTCGCCCTATGCGCTGGAGTACCTGTATCGCTTCAACCGCGACTGGAACCTGTCCTCGGAATTCAACTGGGATCCGGACGTCGACCGTACCCGTTCGGGTAACCTGATGTTCCACTACCAGCCGGAAAACAACCCGAACAAGGTGGTCAACTTCGGTTATCGCTACCGCAACGACGCCAACGTCTACAACCCGTCTACTGGCCAGTGGCAGCTGGGCGGCGGCGACTACACCGACCCGACCACCGGCGAAGTGATCAAGGACTACTACAAGATCGACCAGCACGACGCCTCCGTCATCTGGCCGATGGTTCCGCAGTGGAATGCGATTGCCCGCTGGCAGTATGACTACAACCGCAGCCGCACCCTGGAAGCCTTCGGTGGCTTCGAGTACGACAGCTGCTGCTGGAAGCTGCGCCTGATCAACCGCTACTGGGTCGACTATGACGAATACAGTCTGTCGCCCAACCTGAATGAAGAAGCCGACCGCGGCATCTTCCTGCAAATCGTGCTGAAAGGCCTCGGTGGGGTCGTTGGCAACAAGGTAGAGACTTTCCTCGACCAGGGCATTCAAGGTTACCGTGAACGTGAAGATCAAGCTTTCTGATTGCCTGCGCCCCCTGCTGTTGGGCGCCCTCATCAGCCAGGCCTGCAGCCTGCCGGCCCTGGCTGAAGTCACCGCACTGGACCGCGTGGTAGCCATCGTCGACAACGACGTGGTCATGCAGAGCCAGCTCGACCAGCGCCTGCGCGAAGTGCAGCAGACCATCGCCAAGCGCGGTGCCGCGCTGCCACCTGAGCATGTGCTCAGCCAGCAGGTGCTGGAGCGCCTGATCATCGAGAACATTCAGCTGCAGATCGGCGACCGTTCGGGCATCCGCATCACCGATGAGGAGCTGAATCAGGCAGTGGCGACCATCGCACAGCGCAACAACCTGACCCTCGAGCAATTCAGCCAGGCTCTGCAGCGCGATGGCCTGTCCCTGGATGATGCCCGCGAGCAGGTGCGCCGCGAGATGATCATCAGCCGCGTGCGCCAGCGCCGCGTCGCCGAGCGCATTCAGGTGACCGATCAGGAAGTGGAAAACTTCCTCGCTTCGGACCTGGGCAAGCTGCAGCTCTCCGAAGAATTCCGTCTGGCCAACATTCTGATTCCGCTGCCGGAGGGCTCCTCGGCGGAAACCATTCAGGCGGCCCAGCGCCAAGCCGACGAGCTGTACCAGCAACTGCAGCAGGGCGCCGACTTCGCCCAGCTGGCGATCTCGCGCTCGGCCGGCGACACCGCGCTGGAAGGCGGCGAACTCGGCTGGCGTAAGGCCGCCCAGCTGCCACCGCCCTTCGACACCATGGTCAGCGCGCTGAGCAAGGGTGACGTGACCGAGCCGATCCGCACCGCCAGCGGCTTCAACATCATCAAGCTGCTCGACAAGCGCGGTGGCGACACCCAGCTGCGCGATGAAGTGCATGTCCGCCACATCCTGCTCAAGCCCAGCGAAATTCGCAGCGAAGAACAGACCCGCCAACTGGCCGAGCGCCTCTATGAGCGCATTCAGGCTGGTGAAAGCTTTGCCGAGTTGGCCAAGACCTTCTCCGAAGACCCGGGCTCTGCCCTGCACGGCGGGGAACTGGACTGGATTGACCCGAACGCCCTGGTGCCGGAGTTCCGTGCCGAGATGGAGCGGAGCCAGGTCGGCCAGGTCTCCAAGCCATTCAAAAGCCCGTTCGGCTATCACGTGCTGGAAGTCCTCGGCCGCCGCGCCACAGACAGCAGCGAGCAGTTCCGCAAGCAACAGGCGCTGAACCTGCTGCGCAACCGCAAGTACGACCTCGAACTGCAGAGCTGGCTGCGCCAGATCCGCGACGAGGCCTATGTCGAAAGCAAGCTGTAACGATCTGAGCGATACCCAAAAGCCCGGCGCTGCGCCGGGCTTTTTTTCGTCTGGACGTTATAGACTGAGCAGCCCGCAACAACCCGCCTTCCCGAGACCGCGCACATGACCTACCCACTGCCCTTTGCCCTGACGCCCGGCGAACCGGCCGGTATCGGCCCTGACCTGTGCCTGCTGCTCGCGCGCGAACAACAGCCCGCCGCACTGGTGGCCGTCGCCAGCCAGGCCCTGCTACTGGAACGCGCACGGGAACTCGGCCTGAGCATTGAGCTGATCAGCGTGACGGCGGACAACTTGCCGAACACCCCAGCCACTGCCGGCAGCCTCTATGTCTGGGACACACCGTTGCACGCCGAGGTCGCTGCCGGCCAGTTGAACGTGCAGAACGGTCACTATGTACTGGAAACCCTGCGCCGAGCCGGCCAGGGCTGTCGCGACGGGCTGTTCGCCGGGATGATCACCGCCCCGGTGCACAAGGGCGTGATCAACGAAGCCGGCATCGCCTTTTCCGGCCACACGGAATTTCTTGCCGAGCTGACCGAAACCCCACAGGTGGTGATGATGCTGGCCACCCGAGGTCTGCGCGTGGCCCTGGTGAC
>CALMID010000364.1 GCA_937863915.1 uncultured Pseudomonas sp. | reverse complement strand
TCCTCGAAGGCCTGGCCTATGCCCTGCGCCAGGGCAAGGAAAAGATCGAGAAACGCTCGGGCACGCCGATCCGCCGTTTGCGTGTCTCCGGCGGCGGCTCGCAGAGCGATGCGGCCATGCAGCTGACGGCGGATATCTTCGGTCTGCCGGCCGAGCGTCCGCACCTCTACGAAACCTCCGGGCTTGGGGCGGCCATCGACTGCGCGGTGGGGCTGGGCCTGCATGCCGATTTCCCTACGGCGATTGCCGCCATGACCCGCGTGGGACGGGTATTCGAGCCCAACCCGCAGGCCCGGCAGGTGTACGAGCGCCTGTATCAGGAGGTCTACCAGCGCATGTACCAGCAGCTCAAGCCGCTTTACAGCAGCATTCGCGAGATCACCGGCTACCCGGCCTGAGGGCGGATTTTCCGTTGCCAGCTACACTGGGCAAATAAGCTGCGCGCGCGGCGCTTAAGCCGCGTCTGTGTCAGCCGATAACCTCGTTAATCTGTAGTGGCGTGACTCGTGAGGAGCCCTCAATGGCTGGCATTCTGGATACTGTCGATCAGCGAACCCAACTGGTCGGCGAGAATCGTCTGGAAATCCTGATGTTCCGCCTCAGCGGGCGGCAGCTCTTCGCCATCAACGTGTTCAAGGTGCAGGAAGTGCTGCACCTGCCCAAGCTGACCCTGATTCCCCAGCGCAATCCGGTGGTCTGCGGGGTGGTCAATCTGCGCGGGCAGACGCTGCCGGTGATCGACCTGTCCCAGGCGATCGGCATGCGCCCGCTGACGCCGAACGACAAGAGCACCATCATCGTCACCGAGTACAACCGCTCGGTGCAGGCCTTTCTTGTCGGTGGCGTGGACCGCATCCTCAACCTCAACTGGGAATCCATCCTGCCGCCGCCTGGTGGCGCCGGCCGCGCGCATTACCTGACGGCGATCACCAAGGTCGACGACCAGATCGTCGAGATCATCGATGTCGAAAAAGTGCTCTCGGAAATCGTGCCCATGAGCAGCAAGGTGTCGGCCAGCAAGCTGGAAGACCCGCTGCTGGAAAAGGCGCGCGGGCGCGAGGTGTTGCTGGTGGATGACTCGGGCGTGGCCATGAACCAGCTGCGCGAGACCATGGCTCAGCTGGATATCCGCACCCACTCGGCCGGCGACGGGCTCAAGGCGCTGAAACTGCTGAAACTGTGGGCTGACTCGGGTGCCGATGTGCCGAACAAATTGCTGATGGTGATCACCGATGCCGAAATGCCGGAGATGGATGGTTATCGCCTGACC
>CALMID010000363.1 GCA_937863915.1 uncultured Pseudomonas sp. | reverse complement strand
AAGCAGCTCTCGACGAGCAAAGGATGGATACGTGAGCGACGCAGTTTCTACCTCTGTCGAACAACCGGCGGCCGCCGCGCCCAGCGAGAAACCCCAGCCTGCTCCGGCGCCTGCTGCCGCCAAACGGGGTAACGGTCTTGCCCTGCTTGCCCTGCTGGTGGCCGCGGCGGCGGGTGGCGTGGCGGGCTGGTCGCTCCTGCAGCAGCAGGCGCAGCAGGCCCGCGAGCAACTGCTGATCAAGCAGCTCAACGAGGCGACTGGCGCCACCCAGAGCCTGGCGCAACGTGACCAGCAGCTGCAGGCCCGTCTGACCGAGCTGCCAACCCCGGCCCAGCTGGAGGAGCGTCAGCGTCTGCTGGCCACGGTGCAGGGCGAACAGCAGGTGCTGGCCGAGCGTCTCGACCGCCTGCTGGGCGAGAGCCGCGAACACTGGCGCCTGGCCGAGGCCGAGCATCTGCTGCGTCTGGCTACCCTGCGTCTGAAGGCCCTGCAGGACATCAACAGTGCCGAAGCACTGGTCAAGGCGGCCGACGATATTCTCCGCGAGCAGGACGATCCGGCCTCGTTCGCCGCCCGCGAGCAGCTGGCGCTGAGCCTGGAGGCGTTGCGCAGTCTGCCCAAGCCCGACCGTACGGGGCTGTTCCTGCAACTGGCGGCCCTGCGCGAGCAGGTGGGTGGCGTGCAGAGCCTGCGTCCGCAGTTCGAAAAGGGCGCCGCGGATAACCTCAACCTGCTGTCTGAAGGGGATGGGCAGAGCTGGTGGGCGGATGTCTGGGAAACCCTCTCGCCGTACTTCCGCATCGAATTCAACGCGGCCCAGAGTGTGCGCCCGCAACTCACCGGCCAGGGGCTGGCTCAGGTTCAGTTGAGCATTTCGCTGGCGCTGGAGCAGGCGCAGTGGGCGGCGTTGAACGCTCAGCAGGATATCTACGCCAATGCCCTGAAACAGGCCGAGCAGAACCTGACGACCTACTTCAACCTGGACACCCCGCAGAGCCAGGCCCTGCTGGCGCGCATCCAGACACTGGGTACTCAGCCGGTCGCCGTGGTGGTGCCCGATCTCGATCCGGCCCTGGCCGCGCTGCAGACCTACCTGCGCCGGCATGACAGCATCAACGCCCAGCCCGTGCCTGAAACGCCCGCCGCGACTGTGCAAGAGGAGCCGGCGCCATGATCCTGCGCGTTGTGCTGTTGCTGGTGCTGCTGGCCGCCGCCGGTAGCGGGCTGTATTTCTTCGTCGAGGCTCCCGAGCCCGGCTATGTGCTGATTGCCTTCGAAGGCTTTCGTTTCGAGTCGAGCCTGTGGTTCACCCTGGTGCTGCTGGTTTCTCTCTGGCTGTTGTGGCGGCTGAGCTGGTGGCTGGTGAGTCTGCTTGGCGCTTCCGGGCGGGTCATCAATCCCTGGTCGCGGCGCAATAACCAGCGCCGTGTGCAGCAGGCAGCCGAGCAGGGCATGCTCGATCTGGCCGAGGGCCGCTGGGCACGGGCCCTGCGTCATCTGCAGCGCGCGGCCGAGGGCGAGGCGAGGCCGCTGATGCATTACCTGGGTGCCGCGCGTGCCGCGCACAAGCTGGGTCAGATCGAGGAAAGCGAGCGTCTGCTGGAGCGGGCGCTGGAGCGTCAGCCCAAGGCGGAGCTGGCCAT
>CALMID010000362.1 GCA_937863915.1 uncultured Pseudomonas sp. | reverse complement strand
GGCCGGCAAGCCCGAACACCTGCTGGCGCCGGGTGATATTCCGGTGGTGCAGATCGAACGTGGTGGCAAGGTGACCTATCACGGCCCGGGCCAGTTGGTGGCGTATCTGATGCTGGATCTGCGCCGCCTGGAGCTGGGTGTGCGTGAGCTGGTCAGCGCCATGGAGTTGAGTCTGGTGGACGTGCTGGCTGGCTACGGCATCGAGGCGGCGCCGAAGGCGGAGGCTCCCGGTGTCTATGTGAAGGACGACAAGATCGCCTCGCTGGGCCTGCGGGTCAGGCGCGGCTGCTCGTTCCACGGCCTGGCGCTGAACGTCGACATGGACATGATGCCGTTTCAGCGCATCAATCCCTGTGGCTATGCCGGGTTGAAGATGGTGCAGATGAAGGATTTGCTGGCGACGCCGCCTGTGTTCGACGAAGTGGCGCAACGCCTGGAACAGGCATTGCGTCAGCGTCTGGGTTACGTGTAACAGGCGCTAGCCTGGGTCGGCCAGCGGCCTGACCCAGGCAAGCTCAGTTCAGGTTCAGCGCCGGAATCAGGCTGCTGTCGAGTTCCTGGCCAGGAACCGGAACCGGTGCGGCCAGGCCCAGGTTGTTCTTCTCGAATACGCGGTCGGCACGGTAGCTGGAACGCACCAGCGGACCGGCGGCGACTTCCATGAAGCCCTTTTCCAGACCGATCTCGCGGAAGCGGTTGAACTCTTCCGGGCTGACCCAGCGCCTGACCGGCAGGTGGTTGCGCGTTGGCTGCAGGTACTGGCCCAGGGTAAGGATGTCCACGCCAATGGCGCGCAGGTCATCCATGGTCTGCAGCACTTCCTCGTCGGTCTCGCCCAGGCCCAGCATCAGGCTGGTTTTGGTCAGTACCTGCGGGCGATGCTGTTTGGCGTGCTTAAGGACACGCAGGGTCTTCTCGTAGCCGGCGCGGGGGTCGCGCACCTCATGGGTGAGGCGTTCGACGGTCTCGACGTTCTGGGCGAACACTTCAAGCCCCGAGTCCACGACCTGTTCGATGGCGTGCAGATCGCCGTCGAAGTCCGGGGTCAGTGCTTCGACCACGACCTGCGGGGTGTTCTGCTTGATGGCCCGCACGCAGGCCGCGTAGTGACTGGCGCCACCGTCGGCCAGGTCATCGCGGTCCACCGAGGTCAGCACGATGTAGCGCAGGGCCATGAGCTCCACCGACTTGGCGGTGTTCTGTGGCTCTTCAAGGTCCAGCCAGCCGTTGGGGTTGCCGGTGTCGACCGCGCAGAAGCGGCAGGCGCGGGTGCAGACCGAGCCCATCAGCATGATGGTGGCGGTGCCGTTGGACCAGCATTCGCCCATGTTCGGGCAGTGCGACTCCTGGCAGACCGTGCTCAGGCGATGCTCGCCGACATTGCGCTTGACCGCCTCGAAGCGGCTGCCGCTCGGCGCCTTGACCCGCAGCCATTTGGGCTTGGGTTCGAAGACCTGAGCCTCGCTGGTGGCGCGGCGCTTCTGACCATCCTTGATCGCGGTAATGCCCTGGGCGGTGCGGAATTTCTCGCCGCTGGCAACGGGTTTGGACGGGGGCGTGTCGGACATCGGCAGTCTGGGCTCCGGGTGAGGCTCAGTGGGCGGGGCGGCTTGTGGCCGCCGCGCAGTTTATCACAGCCTGACCGGCTGGTCGGTTTGGGGTTCAGCGCTTGCGTAGTTCAGTCAGCAGCTGCGGTGTTGGGTAGCCATCGGCCGGCCAGCCCAGCTGCTGCTGGAAACCCCGTACCGCACGGCGGGTGTTGGCGCCGATGATGCCGTCGGCAATCCCCGGATCGAAGCCCAGGCGGCTCAGCTGCTCCTGCAGTTCGATGCGCTCATGGCGCGAGAGCGGCTTGTCGCCCCGTGGCCATTGCAGGCTGAGCTGCTGGCCGCGAATGGCATCGCTGAGCAGGCCGATGGCCAGCGCGTAGGAGGTCGAGTTGTTGTACTTGAGAATACTGTTGAAGTTGCCGAAGACCAGGAACGCCGGGCCACGGTGGCCGGCCGGCAGCAGCAGGTAGCCACGGTCGTCGGCAGCCAGACCCTGCGGCGTGCCCTTGATGCCGAGGGCGTACCACTGGGCGTAGGTCTTGCGGATGCCGGTGTCGGCCAGGGCATAGTCGAAGTTATCCGGCAGGGCGACCTGGAAACCCCAGGGCTTGCCCGCCTGCCAGCCGGAGGCCTGCAGATAGTGCGCGGCCGAGCCGAGGGCGTCGCTGGCCGAGTTCCAGATGTCGCGTCGGCCATCGCCGTCGAAGTCCACCGCGTGGCTGGCGTAGGTGGTCGGCATGAACTGGGTCTGACCCATGGCGCCGGCCCAGGAGCCGATCATGCCGCGGGCACTGATGTCACCGGCATCGAGGATGCGCAGGGCGGCGAGCAGCTGTTCCTGCCAGAAATTGGCGCGGCGACCGGCATAGGCCAGGCTGGCCAGCGAGCGGATGACGCTCTTGTTGCCGATGTTATGGCCGAAGGCACTTTCCATGCCCCAGACCGCCAGCAGGACCTGGGCATCCACGGCATAGCGCTGCTCGATGGTGCTGAGGGTGGCGGCATGTTCGCTCTGCAGCTGCTGACCGCGCTTGACCCGGCTGGCCGAGACGGCACCGTCCAGGTATTCCCACACCGGGCGGGTGAATTCGGGTTGGCTGCTGTCGGCGGCAATGACGCCGGGATCGGGTTCAAGGCCGGTGAGGGCAGCATCAAGGGTAGCGACGCTGATGCCCTGGGCCAGAGCCAGGCGGCGGAAGTCGCTCTGCCAGGCGCTGCAACTCTCATGGCGGGCCGGTGTGTCGGCCGGGCTGGTTGCGGTGCTCTTGGCCGGTGCGGCAATGATCGGGGCGGGTGCTTGGGCCGGGCTCGTCGAGTTGCTCGTCGCGGGCGGGGTGCTGCTGCAGGAGCAGAGCAGGGCGAAGGCGATGGCAAAGCCAAGGCGGTTGGGGGACAGCATGGACATGGGTGTTCCTGAACCAGCGGACAGGTCGCTACCCTAGCACGAATGGGCTTTTCAGGCCGCCAGAAACACAGAAGCCTCCCAGTTTTGCTGGGAGGCTTCGCGGCGGTAGCTGCCTTTGCCTTTCTTCGGTTGTTCCTGGCGGCAGCGGAACAGCGGTTGGGCAACCAGTGATTTGGCCTGATTCGGTCGTCGTTTGCGGGGCTTGGCCATGCGCGTGTTCCTCGATGAACGCCAGCGGGTTGCTGGCGTGCGGAGCATGCGCGGCTGGTTAAAAAATGTCCAGCTGCCGTTTACTCGGCGGGCAAGTGCAGGCGCTGACCGGCCAGCAGCAGGCACAGGCGGCTGAGACCGTTCCACGGCGAGCCTTCGGCCTGGCCCTTGATCTGCGCGTCGATACGCTGGGCGTCCCCCAACATCTGCTGCCAGCGGGCATGCGGATGGCGCTGCAGGGCCTTGGACAGCAGCGGCCGGCGCTTGTCCCAGATCGGCGGGCGGCAACTGGCGAAGGCCTTGTCCAGTGGCACGCCGGCGGCGAACTGCTGGGCGAGACCCGCCAGCAGGCGGATCTCCCGGGCCAGCGCCCAGAGAATTACCGGCGCCTCGACGCCCTCGCCACGCAGCCCTTCGAGCATGCGCAGGCTGTGTTGCGCTTCGCCGTTGAGGGCTGCATCGATCAGGCCGAACACGTCGAAGCGCGCGCTGTCGGCCACCGCCGCCTGCACGGTGGCAGCGTCGATCTGGTTGCCCTCGGCCATCAGCTTGAGCTTCTCGATTTCCTGCTGGGCGGCCAGCAGGTTGCCCTCCACGCGAGCGGCGATCAGCTCGACCGCTTCGGGGCTGGCGGCCAGACCGGCGTTGGCCAGACGCTGGCGAATCCAGGCGGGCAGCTGACTGCTCTCCACCGGCCAGATCTGCACGAACTGGCTGTACTGGCCTTCGATCAGTGCCTTGGCCCACTTGGTTTTCTGCGTGCTGCCGTCGAGCTTGGGCAGGCTGATCAGCAGCAGTGTGTCCTCGGCTGGGCGAGCCAGATAGTCGAGCAGGGCGGCAGCGCCCTTGTCGCCAGGCTTGCCGCCGTCGATACGCAGTTCGATGAGCTTCTTTTCGGCGAACAGCGACAGGCTGGCGCCTGCCGCATAGAGCTGGCCCCAGTCGAAGTTCTTGTCGACATGAAATACCTGGCGTTCGCTGAAGCCCTGGGCCCGGCAGGCGGCGCGAATGGCGTCGCAGGCTTCCTGGCAGAGCAGGTGCTCATCGCCACTGACCACGTAGACCGGGGCCAGCTGGCTTTGCAGGTGTTTGCCGAGTTGCGCGGGGTTGAGTTTCATGAGGATCGCCGGCAGGTAGAAAAAGGGCCGGTTGCCCGGCCCTTGTCAGATCACTGGCCGATCGGCAGCTGGATCGGCGATTGCTGCGGCTGCTCGGCGCGGG
>CALMID010000361.1 GCA_937863915.1 uncultured Pseudomonas sp. | reverse complement strand
CTGATGATGCAGTTGCGTGGCACGGCTTTGCCACAGCGTGAGCTGCCGGCCGATGCTGTGCCTATCACCAGTAACGATCTGACCCGGTTGCTCTCGCATTTGCAGCAGCACTTGCCGGCAGCCAATCAGATCAGTGGTGAGGAGCTGCGCGAAAAGCTCGATCTGCTGCTCAGCAAGGCCAGCGCCAAGTCGGGCAAAACCCGGGTGGTGGGGCAGGTCGATGATGATGCGATCAACCTGATCTCCATGTTGTTCGAGTTCATTCTCGATGACCGGGCTCTGCCGGATTCGCTGAAGGCGCTGATCGCGCGCTTGCAGATTCCGATGCTCAAGGTGGCGGTGCAGGACAAGGCGTTTTTCAACCGGGGCAGTCACCCGGCGCGGCGGCTGCTCAACGAGATCGCCACAGCGGCATTGGGCTGGAGCGAGCACGATACGGAGAAGCGCGACAGCCTGTACCAGAAGATCGAACAGGTGGTGCAGCGGCTGCTCAATGACTTTGTCGATGACCCGCGGATCTTCTCCGAGTTGCTGGCCGACTTTGTCGCATTTACCGGCAATGAGCGCCGCCGCAGTGAACTGCTGGAACAGCGCATGCGCGATGCCGAAGAGGGCCGCGCCAAGTCCGAGCAGGCGCGTTTGGCGGTTGAGCAGGCCATGAATCAGAGACTGCTGGGCAAGACTTTGCCGGCGGCGGTGGTGCGGTTGCTGCAGGAGGCCTGGAGCAAGGTGCTGCTGCTGGTCAACCTCAAGCATGGTGGTGACTCTGCGGCTTGGCGCGATGCCACGGCGACCATGGATGATCTGGTGTGGAGCGTGTCCACGCCGGAAACCGCCGAGGACCGCCTGCGGCTGTTGCAGATGGTGCCGGGCCTGCTGCGCAGTCTGCGCGAAGGCATGGCCGAGGCATCGCTGGACCCCTTTGTGGTCAATGAGCTGTTTGCCGGTCTTGAAGCACTGCATGTACAGGCCTTTCAGCGCATGCGGCAGGAGCCGGAGGCTGATGCCGAGGTCAGTGCTGTTGAGGCGCAGGCGCTATCGCAGGTGGCTGAAGTACTGCCATTGGATAGCGCACCGGAGCTCAGTGAGCCGGCGCCGATGGTGGAGGTGATCGAGGAGATCGTTCTGCTGGCGCCCGGCGAGCGTCGCGAGCGCGAGGAACAGCCGGTGGTCGAGGATGAAGCCGTGCTGGCTCAGGTCGATGCCTTGCGTGTCGGCAGCTGGGTGGAAATTCAGGAAGATGAAGAACACAAGCTGCGCTGCAAGTTGGCGGCAATAATCAAGCCATCTGGCAAGTTCATCTTCGTCAACCGCACCGGTATGAAGGTGCTGGAAAAGACCCGCATGGGCCTGGCCGTGGAGTTTCGCCGGCAGGCCGTGCGCCTGCTGGATGACGCCTTGCTGTTCGACCGGGCTCTGGAGTCGGTGATCGGCAATCTGCGGCGCATGAAAGGCGCCTGATCGCGACGCTTGCAAGCGCCCGGCACTGCCGGGCGTTTGCATTTATGCCTGGCCCACTCTGTTATCCTCGGGCTTTTATTGCGGCAGGCATGCGTGTGACTGAACTGCGTCTGGACCTCGAAAGCGGGTGGGTGGAAGGGGCTATCCATTGCCCGTCACCGAACTGCAACAGCCGTCCTGAGGACGAAATTTCCCTGCTGGTGATCCACAACATCAGCCTGCCGCCGGGCGAGTTCGGTAGCGGGCGCGTGCAGCAGTTCTTCCAGAATCAGCTGCCCAGCGATGCGCATCCCTACTTCGCCAGCATTGCCGCGTTGCGCGTGTCGGCGCACTTTCTGATCGAGCGTGACGGCAGCCTGACCCAGTTTGTATCCTGCCGCGAGCGCGCCTGGCATGCCGGCGTTTCCAGCTTCGCCGGGCGGGAGAATTGCAACGATTTTTCCCTGGGCATCGAGCTGGAGGGCACGGATGATCTGCCCTATACCTCGGCGCAATATGCCCCGCTGCAGGAACTGACGAGTCAGTTGCTGAGCGCCTATCCCTTGCTGACGCGTCAGCGCATCTGTGGGCATAGCGATATCGCCCCGCAGCGCAAGACCGATCCGGGGCCTGCATTTGACTGGCAGCAGTATTTTGCCGGGCTGCCACAAGAGGAGAACAATCAATGAGTTTTCTGGTGATGTTGCTGGTGATCTGGGTCGAGAAGTTTTCCGCCCTGCGCCAGCGAATTCAGCAGGATGGTTGGTGGTTGCGCCAGCTGCGCGGTCTTGAGGCAACGCAGGCTGGGGATGCCTGGCAACTGCTGCGACTGGTGCTGTTACCGATGCTGTTGCTGGCTCTGCTGCTGTGGCTGTTGCAGTCGGTGGCCTACGGCTGGCTGGCTCTGCCGGTGCATTTGCTCGTACTGGTCTACGCCCTGGGGCGCGGTGACGTAATGGCCTTGCTGGGGCCGTTCCGCGATGCCTGGCGGCGTGGCGATCGGGAGGCGGCCTACCTGGCCATGCAGCGGGACCTCGGCCTTGTTGCCGAAGGCGAGTCGTCGTTGCTGGGTCAGGTGCAGGCACATCTGCTCTGGCAGGCCTATCAGAGTTTCTTTGCGGTGATCTTCTGGTACGCCCTGGCGGGGCCGGTGTTTGCGTTGGCCTACCGCTTGCTGGCGCTGCTCGAGAAGCATGCGGCCAGTCCGACACTGCGTCAGCAGGTGTGCAAGATGCGCCATGCCCTGGATTGGCTGCCGGTTCGTTTGCTCGCGGGCGCCTTTGCCCTGGTAGGGGATTTCACCGCGGTTGGCCGGGTGCTGCTGCATGATCTGCTCAACTGGCAGGCCGGTGCCGCGCGTCTGGTGGCTGTCAGCGGGCAGGCGGCAGCTGATCTGAGCGACGCCGGCAATGCTTCGGATGGTGTCGCCACGCTGGATCAGTTGTGGCAGCTGCTGATTCGCGCGGCCATGCTCTGGTACGCCGCCTGGGCGGTGTGGTTGCTGCTGATCTGACCGATTATTGCCATAGCCAGGCGGCGCCCCGCACGCCGCTGGAGTCGCCGTGGCGTGCCTGTACCAGGCGCGTGTTGACCTGATCGGAAAAAACGTAGCGAGCCAGCAGCGGCGGTACCTCATGGTACAGCGCGGCGATGTTGGAGAGTCCGCCGCCGAGGACGATCACCTCGGGGTCGACGATGTTGATCACGCTGGCCAGGGCGCGTGCGAGTTGATCGTAATAGCGTTGCTGAGCCTGCACGGCCTGTTCATCGCCTTGCTGCGCGCGCTGCATCAGGCTGCGCGCATCTCCTTGCAGGCCGCTGCGGGCGACCCAGCCCGGGCCACTGAGAAAGGTCTCGATGCAGTCCTGCTTGCCGCAATAACAGCGACGTGGTTCGCCATCGCTTGCTGAGCGCCAGGGCAGGGGGTTGTGACCCCATTCGCCACTGATGCCGTTCGGCCCCTGCAACAGTTGTCCGTTGATGATCAGGCCTCCGCCCACGCCTGTGCCTATAATCACTGCAAAGACCGTTTTCGCACCGGCTGCGGCGCCGTCGCAGGCCTCGGAGACGGCCAGGCAGTCAGCGTCATTGGCCAGACGGATGGGGCGCTGCAGCAGCGTCTGCAGATCTTCCTGCAACAGTTGGCCGTTGAGGCAGGTGGAGTTGGCGTTCTTGATGCGGCCATGGTCGGCCGAGCGCGTGCCGGGAATGGCAATGCCCAGGCTGCCATGCTGGCCGAGCTGCTGCTCGCATTGGCTGACCAGTTGGGCGATGGCGGCTAGTGTGGCCGCATAGTCTCCGCTGGGAGTCGGGCAGCGTTGGCGCAGAAGTTCGCGCCCGTCTGGGGCAAGGGCAATGATTTCGATCTTGGTGCCGCCAAGGTCTATACCGAGCCGTAACGAGTTGTTCATGCTGCACCTTAAGTTCCGCAAACGGGGGCCGATAATTGTTGATGACGGCCTTACCAGATAGTAATGATGGCATTATGCCTTCTGATGGGTAGCTATCAGAGAGCCTGATGGCAGTGTCCGCATGTCTGCCGCTTCAGCTTTATCCCATGCCGACGTGCCAGAATGGCTTCGCCCCTTGGGCTGGCGTAGAAAAATAACAGGAGACGTCTCGTGAAGACCGTGTTGTATCCGGCTATCGCACTGATGAATCGTCTGAGCTTCGGTATGAAGTTCAGTCTGATCAGCGTCATGTTTTTCCTGCCCATGGGCATTACCAACTACTACTTGGTCAATGACTCGTACACGCAGTACCAGAACACCAAGTCCGAGCTGGAAAGCCTCGACCTGCTGTCTTCCAGCCTGCAGTTGCGGCGCGACCTGGAAACCCTCAATGACCTGGTGCAGGTCAATGCCATGGTTGGCCAGTCCGGCAAGACAGGGGATATCGAGACGCAGATCAGAAAGCTCGAACAGGGTTTGATCCAGCGAGCTGGGGAGATGCAGTCGGCGGCCCATCACCCGGCGGAAGTCGAGGACTTCAACAGCAAGCGTGATGCCTTGTTGCAGGCGCTCAAGGCCATTAGCGCGGAAACCTCGCTGCAGAGCAAGGTTGCGGCTATCGAGAAACAACTGGGCAGTTCTCAGGTGTTTCTCAAGTATGTGGCCGCCCAGGCCGGCCTGAGTCAGGACGGCCGCGCCGATGTACGTCAGCTGACCGAGCTGATTACCGGTTTCACTCCGCAGGTGACTTCCAGCATTGCGGTGGGCCGTGCCGTGGGCGCCTACTCCATGGCGCAAGGTTTTCTCAACTCATCGTCCAGCACCAAGATGGATGACCTGCTGCTGCAGCTGGAGAAGCTTCATGGCGAGTATGCGGTACGCCTGAAAGAGACGCTGGCTGGCGGCGAGGCCAAGGCGGCGCTGTCGTCCAAGGCAGAGGAAAGTCTGAACAGCCTGAAGGAGGTTTCCACCTTCTTCGAAGACCAGATCATCGTTGCCGACAGTCTGGATCAGCCTTGGCAGAGTTATTTCGAACAGGTCAGCGCTGTACTGGAAAAGACCTATGCCCTGAACAACGCCTCCGTTGAGCTGCTGCGCTCGGTACTGGAGAAACGTCTGGCCGAGAAGCGTACCGATACGGTCCTGCTGGTGGTGGCGCTGGTGCTGGTGTTCCTGGTCATCGTCTATCTGTATGGCGGCTTCTATGTGTCCACCCGCAGCACCCTGAAGACCCTCGGTCAGGTGATGGATAAGGTGGCAGCCGGCGACATGACTGTCGGCTTCAAGTCGCAGAGCCAGGATGAGCTGGGCGAGCTGGGCCAGGTATTCAACGACACCGTGGCGAAGATTCACGACCTGATCGATATCGTTGGCCAGACCGTGATCGAGGTGGAGCGCCAGGCGGACCGTGTCGAGCTGGTTTCCGGCGAGAGCAACCAGGCGGTCTATGAGCAGCGTGGGCAGATCGAGCAGGTGGCCACGGCGATGAATCAGATGTCGGCCACCGCCCAGGAAGTGGCGCGCAGTGCCGCGGCGGCGGTGCAGAGTGCACAGAGCGTCAACGACGAGACCGTCAGTGGTCGCAGCCTGGTGGAAAATCAGGTCGGCAGCATCCGCCGTCTGGCTGCCGAGATCGATCAGTCGGTGGCGGTCATCAACCAGCTGGCGGCCGATAGCGCCTCGATCAGCCGGGTGCTGGAAGTGATCAAGGGTATTGCCGAGCAGACTAACCTCCTGGCCCTCAACGCGGCCATCGAGGCGGCGCGTGCCGGCGAGCAGGGTCGCGGCTTTGCCGTGGTGGCTGATGAGGTGCGCACCCTGGCCAAACGGACCCAGCAGTCCACCGAGGAAATCGAGCAGATGATTGCCAAGCTGCAGGGTGGGGTCGGCGCTGCGGTGAAGGCGATGAACGTCAGTCATCAGATGGCCGATGGCACGGTCAATCAGTCCGGGCAGGTGCAGCAGGCGCTGGAGAATATCCTCGGTGCGGTGGGCATGATCGTCGACCAGAACCAGCAGATCGCCGCCGCGGCCGAAGAACAGACGGCCGTGGCGCACGACATCGACCAGAATATCGTGCAGATCAACCAGGCTGGCGAGCGCACGGCCGAAGGCTCCAGTCAGACCGAGCAGGCCAGCCGCGAGCTGTCGGCGCAGGTGGCTCAGCTCAAGCAGTTCATCGGTGCGTTCAAGGTGCGTCGGCACTGACCTCACTTTGCGATGAAAAAGCCCGCCATTGTGCGGGCTTTTTCATGCCGGTCAGATCGGCCAGCGGAACAGTTCGCAGGCGTTGCGCGTACTGGCCAGGGCCAGCTCTTCGGCGGGGATGCCGCGCAGTTCGGCCAGGGCGGAGCAGATCGCCGGCAGATGTTCCGGGCTGTTGCGCTGGCCGGCAAACATCACGGGCGCCATGTCCGGGGCGTCGGTTTCCAGCACGATGGACTCCAGCGGCAGTTGCGCCACGACCTTGCGCAGGCGCAAGGCCTGCGGCCAGGTGGGCGCGCCGCCCAGGCCGAGTTTGAAACCGAGCCTGAGGTATTCGCGGGCTTCTTCATGACTGCCGGCGAAGGCGTGGATGATGCCGCCGCGTGCTGGCTTGAGGTGTTTCAGCGTCGCGATGACCGCCGCATGCGCGCGGCGTACATGCAGCAGGGCGGGCAGCTCGAATTCGATGGCGAGTTTCAGCTGCGCCTCGAACAGCTGTTGTTGCCGCGAGCGGTCCAGTTGTTCGAGAAAGTAGTCCAGGCCGATCTCGCCCACTGCGCAGAGCCTGGGGTGCCCCGCCAGGCGCTGCAGCCAGTCGCGCAGCTCCTGCAGGTGTTCGGGCTGGTGCTGGTCGAGGTACACGGGGTGCAGGCCGAAGGCGGCGTACAGGCCATCCTCCTGCTGCACCTGATCCCACAGGCGCTGCCAGTTGGCCTGGTAGACGCCGAGCAGTACCAGACGCTCGACACCCAGCGCGCGGCTGCGCGCGAGCAGTGCGGCGCGGTCGGCGTCGAACTCGGGAAAGTCGAGGTGGGTGTGGGTATCGATCAGGCGCATGGCGCCAGTGTCGGCGCGAAGCCGGCGGGCCGCAAGGGCGGCCCGCCAGGAGCGATCAGTGATGCTCGCGGGTGGCGCGGAATTTCACATCCGGCCAGCGCTCTTCCATCAGGCTGAGGTTGACCCGGGTCGGCGCCAGGTAGGTGAGGTGGCCGCCACCATCCACTGCCAGGTTTTCGAAGGCCTTCTCCTTGAATTCCTCGAGCTTCTTCTTGTCGTCGCACTCGATCCAGCGCGCCGACCAGACGTTGATCGCCTCGTAGGCGCACTCGACCTTGTATTCCTCCTTGAGGCGGCTGGCGACCACATCGAACTGCAGCACGCCGACGGCGCCGAGGATGATGTCGTTGTTGCGCTCTGGGAAGAAGACCTGGGTGGCGCCTTCCTCGGCCAGTTCCTGCAGGCCCTGGCGCAGCTGCTTGGATTTCAGCGGGTCCTTCAGGCGCACGCGGCGGAACAGTTCCGGGGCGAAGTGCGGGATGCCGGTGAAGCCGAGCACTTCGCCTTCGGTGAAGGTGTCGCCGATCTGGATGGTGCCGTGGTTGTGCAGGCCGATGATGTCGCCGGCGTAGGCCTCTTCGAGCATCTCGCGCTCGCTGGAGAAGAAGGTCAGGGCGTCGGCGATCTTCAGGTCCTTCTTGATGCGTACGTGGCGCATCTTCATGCCCTTCTCGTATTTACCTGAGCAGATACGCATGAAGGCGATGCGGTCGCGGTGTTTCGGGTCCATGTTCGCCTGGATCTTGAACACGAAGCCGGAGAACTTCTCCTCGACCGGCTCGACCACGCGTTCGTGGGCGGCGCGGGCCAGTGGCTGGGGCGCCCAGTCGACGATGCAGTCGAGCACCTGGTCGACGCCGAAGTTGCCCAGCGCGGTACCGAAGAACACCGGGGTCATCTCGCCCTTGAGGAAGGCGTCCTGATCGAACTCGTGGCAGGCGCCCTGGACCAGTTCCAGTTCATCGACGAAGCGTTCGTAGAGGTCGCCCAGGTGCTGGCGGGCTTCGTCCGAGTCGAGCTTGTCGATCACCTTCTGCTCGGTGCGCTCATGGCCGTGACCGGGGGTGTAGACGATGATCTTGTCGTCGGCCAGGTGGTAGACGCCTTTGAAATCCCGGTAGCAGCCGATCGGCCAGGTGATGGGGGCAGCCTTGATCTTCAGCACTGCCTCGATCTCGTCGAGCAGCTCGATGGGATCGCGGATATCGCGGTCGAGCTTGTTGATGAAGCTGACGATCGGCGTGTCCCGCAGGCGGCAGACTTCCATCAGGGCAATGGTGCGTGGCTCTACACCTTTACCGCCGTCGAGCACCATCAGCGCGCTGTCTACCGCGGTCAGGGTGCGGTAGGTGTCTTCCGAGAAGTCTTCGTGGCCGGGGGTGTCGAGCAGGTTGACCATGTGCGCGCGATAAGGGAACTGCATCACCGAGGTGGTGATGGAGATGCCGCGCTGCTTTTCCATCTACATCCAGTCGGAGGTGG
>CALMID010000360.1 GCA_937863915.1 uncultured Pseudomonas sp. | reverse complement strand
CGACAGCTTCTTCCACGCCGACATGCACCCCGGCAACATCTTCGTCAGCACCCGCACGCCGTGGAACCCGCAGTACATTGCCATCGACTGCGGCATCATCGGCAGCCTGACCCCGGAAGATCAGGACTACCTGGCGCGCAACCTGATCGCCTTCTTCAAGCGCGACTACCGCAAGGTCGCCCAGTTGCACATTGACTCCGGCTGGGTGCCGGCCGACACCAAGGTCAACGACTTCGAAGCCGCCATCCGCACCGTGTGCGAACCGATCTTCGAGAAGCCGCTGAAGGACATCTCCTTCGGCCAGCTGCTGCTGCGCCTGTTCCAGACCGCGCGCCGTTTCAACATGGAAATCCAGCCGCAACTGGTACTGTTGCAGAAGACCCTGCTCAACATCGAAGGCCTCGGCCGCCAGCTGTACCCGGACCTCGACCTGTGGAGCACGGCCCAACCCTTCCTCGAACGCTGGATGCGCGAGCGCATCAGCCCGCTGCAGCTGCTGCGCAACCTGCAGAGCCAGGCCGAGCAGGTGCCGCACCTGTCGCAGATGGCACGCGACACCCTGGAACGCCTCAGCCTGCCGGCCAGCACACCAGCCGCGCCGGTAACCGGCAACGGCAACTGGCCGCTGCGCCTGCTCGGCGCCGGCCTGATCGCCGGCGGCGTGTCCCAGGGCGTTGCGCTGAGCCTGCTGGCCTGGCCGGCCTGGCTGATGCTCGGCGGCGGCCTGTACCTCATCGTGCGTCGATAGCCAGCCCGCGAACGGACTGGCAGACTAGTCACCTACCTTGATTGCGGCAGCCCTGGCTGCCTGATGTGGAAGCGCAATGAGCAACTGGCTGGAACAACTCAAGTGGGACGAAGACGGCCTGATCCCGGCCATCGCCCAGGACCATAAGACCGGCCGCGTGCTGATGATGGCCTGGATGAACCGCGAGTCCCTGCAACTGACCGTGGACGAGCAGCGTGCCATCTACTGGTCACGTTCGCGCGGCAAGCTGTGGCGCAAGGGCGAAGAGTCTGGTCATGTGCAGAAGCTGCACGAGCTGCGCCTGGACTGCGATGCCGACGTGCTGATCCTGATCGTTGAACAGCTGGGCGGGATCGCCTGCCACACCGGACGCGAGAGCTGCTTCTACCGCGTCTACGAGAACGGCGCCTGGAAGACAGTCGACCCGGTGCTCAAGGACCCCGATGCCATTTACCACGCAGGACATGCCCATGAGTGACGCCGCCATGACCGACACCCTGAGCCGTCTGGCCGAGGTTCTCGAAGCCCGCAAGGGCGCAGCGCCGGACAGCTCCTATGTGGCCAGCCTGTACCACAAGGGCCTGAACAAGATTCTCGAAAAGGTCGGCGAGGAATCGGTAGAAACCATTCTCGCCGCCAAGGATGCCGCCGTCAGTGGCGACTGCAGCGACCTGATCTACGAAACCGCCGACCTGTGGTTCCACAGCCTGGTCATGCTCGCCGCCCTCGGCCAGCATCCGCAGGCCGTACTGAATGAACTGGACCGCCGCTTCGGGCTGTCCGGGCACGCGGAAAAAGCCGCGCGCAGCGAACAATAACGTTCTCAAGGGAGCCTTGCTCATGGGTATTTTTGATTGGAAACACTGGCTGGTCATCCTCATCGTGGTGGTCCTGGTGTTTGGCACCAAGCGCCTGAAGAATCTCGGTTCCGACCTGGGTGAAACCATCAAGGGTTTCCGCAAGGCAATGAACACCGAAGAGGAAGATGCCGCCAAACCCCAGGCGCAGCCGACCGTGCAGACCGCCAGCCAGAGCGGCGCGCCGCTGCAGCCGCACACCATCGACGGCCAGGCGCAGAAGGTCGAAGACCCGCTGCGCAAGGACTGAGTCTGATCCATGTTCGATATCGGCTTTTCCGAGCTGCTGCTGGTCGGCCTGGTCGCCCTGCTGGTGTTCGGCCCTGACCGCCTGCCGGGCGCTGCGCGCATGGCCGGCCTGTGGGTCGGCCGCCTGAAGCGCAGCTTCAATGCCATCAAGACCGAAGTCGAACGCGAGCTTGGCGCCGACGAGATTCGGCGCCAGCTGCACAACGAGCAGATTCTCCAGCTTGAGCGCGAGATGCAGCAGAGCATCCAGCCGCCCAAGGCCCTGGAGAACACGCCCGTCGCGGCCGAAAGCCCAGCCCCCGCCAATCCACCAAAGCCTGAACAGCCATGAGCAGCGAGCCGAGTCAGGACCAGGAAATGCCTCTGGTCGCCCACCTCACCGAACTGCGTACCCGCCTGTTGCGCTGCGTGATCGCGGTTCTGCTGATGTTTGCCGGGCTGTTCTACTTTGCCCAGGACATCTACACCATCGTCTCGGCGCCGCTGCGCGCTTACCTGCCAGAAGGCGCGACGATGATCGCCACCGGGGTGGCCTCGCCCTTCCTCACGCCGTTCAAGCTGACCGCCTGGGTTGCGCTGTTCCTCAGCATTCCGGTGCTGCTGCATCAGGTCTGGGGCTTCATCGCGCCGGGCCTGTACAAGCATGAGAAGCGCATCGCCGTACCGCTGCTGGTCTCCAGCATCCTGCTGTTCTACGCCGGCATGGCCTTCGCCTACTTCCTGGTGTTCCCGATGATCTTCCACTTCTTCGCCAGCGTGACGCCGGACGGCGTGGCGATGATGACCGACATCAACGAGTACCTGGACTTCGTTCTCACCCTGTTCTTCGCCTTTGGCGTGGCCTTCGAGATTCCGGTGGCGACCTTCCTCGTGCTCTGGGTCGGCATCGTCGATGTGGAAACCCTCAAGCGCAGCCGCCCCTACGTGATCGTCGGCTGCTTCGTGGTCGGCATGATCCTCACCCCGCCGGACGTGTTCTCGCAGACCATGCTGGCGGTGCCGATGTGGCTGCTGTTCGAAGTCGGCCTGCTGTTTGGCGGCCTGGTACGGCGCCCCACCGCGGATGACGAAGACAACTTCCGCGGTGACCAACCACCCGCTCCGCGCCCGTGAACCTGCTGCTGCTGGAAGACGGCGACTTCGTCGCGCCTGACCGCGTGCGCCTGCAGGGCCGGCGCCTGCAGCACCTGCGCGAGGTGCACCGTGCCGAGTGCGGCGACAGCCTGCGGGTCGGTCGCCTGGGCGGGCTGATGGGTCGTGGCGAGCTGCTGAGCCTCAACGCCGAACAGGCCGAACTGCAGATCAGCCTCGACACCCCGCCACCGGCCAAGCTGCCGCTGACCCTGCTGCTCGCGGTGCCGCGCCCGAAGATGCTCAAGCGCGTGTTGCAGACCGTCAGCGCCATGGGTGTCGCGCGGCTGGTGCTGCTCAACAGCTACCGGGTGGAAAAAAGTTTCTGGCAGACCCCCTTTCTCGAACCGGCCGCCATCCGCGAACAGCTGATCCTGGGGCTGGAGCAGACCCGCGATACCGTGCTGCCGGAAGTAACGCTGGAGAAACGCTTCAAGCCCTTCGTCGAGGACCGCCTGCCGGCACTGGCAGGCGGCACCCTGGGTCTCACCGGTCATCCCGGCGACTATCCTGCCTGCCCCCGCGCGGTCGATGGCCCGGTGACCCTGGCCATCGGCCCGGAAGGCGGCTGGATTCCCTACGAGGTGGAGCTGCTGCGCTTGGCCGGCCTCCAGCCGGTGCAGCTCGGCGAGCGCATCCTGCGCGTGGAAACCGCCGTGCCGGCGCTACTGGCGCGCCTGTTCTAGCGCGCCATCGCTTACAGCACCTGGCGCAGAAAGCTCTGCGCACGCGGGTCCTGCGGCTGCTCGAAGAACTGCGCCGGGGGCGCATCCTCCAGCAGCTTGCCGTGATCGAAGAACAGCACGCGGTCGGCCACCTCGCGGGCGAACCCCATCTCGTGGGTCACCACCAGCATGGTCATGCCTTCCTGGGCCAGAGTCTTCATCACGTCCAGCACCTCGCCGACCATCTCCGGGTCGAGCGCCGAGGTCGGCTCGTCAAACAGCATGACCTTGGGCTCCATGCACAGCGCCCGGGCGATGGCCACCCGCTGCTGCTGGCCACCGGACAGGCGCGCCGGATACTCGTCGGCCTTCTGCGCAATGCCGACCTTGGCCAGCAGCGCCCGTGCCTTGGCCTCGCGCTCGGCCTTGCCGCGCTTGCGCACCACCTTCTGCGCCAGGCACAGGTTTTCCAGCACGGTCATGTGCGGGAACAGGTTGAAGTGCTGGAACACCATGCCCACCTCGCGACGGTAAGCATTGACGTCGGTCTTCGGGTTGGCCAGATCGACGCCGTCGATGGATACCGAGCCGGAGTCCAGCTCCTCCAGGCCGTTGAGGCAACGCAGGAAGGTCGATTTGCCGGAGCCGGAGGGGCCGATCAGCACCACTACCTCGCCCTTGGCAACGGTTGTACTGACATCATCCACCGCGCGCACTTCATGGCCGCGGGCCTCGAACACTTTCAGCAGATTGCGGACTTCAATCACTTTTCCCGAGCCTCCGCTCCAGACGGCCGGCGATATGCGACAGCGGCAGGTTGATGACGAGATAGAGGGCGGCGATGCAGAACCAGATCTCGAAGGTGGAGAACGAGGTGGTAATCGCTTCGCGGCCGCTCTTGGTCAGCTCGGTGATGGCAATCACCGACACCAGCGAGGTGTCCTTCACCAGGCTGATGAACTGCCCCGCCAGGGGTGGCAGCACCCGTTTGAAGGCCTGCGGCAGGATCACATGGCGCATCGACTGCGCCGCCGTCAGCCCCAGCGAGCGCGCGGCTTCGTTCTGCCCCTTGGCCACCGACTGCACGCCGGCCCGCACGATTTCGCTGACATAGGCGCCGGTGAACAGCGCCAGCGCGGCAACCCCGGCAAACTCGCGCGACAGGTTGAGCACGGTGCCGATGAAGAAGTAGAAGATGAATATCTGCACCAGCAGCGGGGTGCCGCGCACCAGCTCGACGTAGACCGTGGAGAGGTCGCGCAGGGTCGGGTTGCTCGACAGCCGGCACAAGCCGCTGACCAGCCCGATGAGCAGACCGAACACGCCGGACAGCACCGAGATCCACAGGGTGGTCCACAGGCCCCAGAGCAGAGGGCCGGCCGCCCAGTGGCGGGTCACACCGATCAGGTCACCCTCGGCCACATCATCACCCTCGGCCAGCTGCAGACTGTCGGACGCCACCGACAAGTGCTGCTCGCCACCGCTTTCGGCGCTCAGGGTCACATTCGCCAGCTCGCCCTCGACGGCGATCGACTCGACCCTGCCGTAATCAACGGCGCGCTGACTCTCCTCGGCCTGGTAGACGAAATACTGCGGCACCCGGTTCCAGCGCCATTCATAGGAAATCAGCGAAGTCGAATACCACAGGCCCCAGGCAGTCAGGGCCAGGATCAGCCCGGTCAGCAGGTGCCAGGGCCAGGTTCGGCGGTGTTTTCTAGTCACGGTAAATCTCGCTCATGGCGGGGAACAGAAACAGGCCCGACCTTGTGGGCCGGGCCTGTCGTCACCTGCGAGGACCGAAGTCCGACGCGGGGTTTATTCCATCTCTTTCAGCCAGTCGTTCTTCTTGAACCACTTGGCATGGATGCGATCGTAGGTGCCATCGTGGCGGATCTGGTTCAGCCAGTTGTTGATCCAGTTCAGGCTGTCGTAGTCGCCCTTCTTCAGGCCGAAGGCCAGCGGCTCGAAGGTGAACGGCTGGTCGAGGAATACCAGCTTGCCGGCACCGGCCTTGTTCACCGCCACCACGTTGTACGGCGCGTCGTAGATGAAGGCATCGGCCTTACCGTTGACCACGTCCATCACCGCTTCCTGCTCATTGTCGAAGCCGTGGTACTGGGCCTTGGCGATCAGCTTCTTGGCGACCATCTCGCCGGTGGTGCCGATCTTCGAGGTGATGCGGTACTGGGCATCATTCAGATCCTTGTAGGACTGGATCTTGCCCTGCAGCTCCTTGCGGATCAGCAGCGTCTGGCCAACCACGATGAAGGGGTCGGAGAAATTGACCCGCAGATTGCGTTCCTGGGTCAGGGTCATGCCGGAGCCGATCATGTCGAACTTGTCGGTCAGCAGGGCCGGGATGATGCCGTCGTAGCTGGTCGACACCAGCTCCAGCTTGACGCCCATGGCCTTGGCCATGGCTTTGAGCAGGTCCACCTCGAAGCCGATGATCTCACCACGCTTGTTGGTCATCTCGAAGGGCATGTAGGTCGGGTCCATGCCCACACGCAGGGTGCCGCGCTTGACCGCATCATCGACCAGGCCGGCATGCGCCAGGCCGCTGAAAGCGCAAACGGAGAGCAGCAGTGAAGCCAGAATTTTCTTCATGGGTGTTGTCCGGAAGGAAACGAATAAGGAGGCGCCAGTGGATTAATCCCCGGCATGGCGCGCATGCTACCGATCAGGCGATCATCTTGCGAGCGCCACGGACGACTTCCGGACTGCCTGCAGGTAGCCGCCGCCTGCAGACAGAACTCGCGCCTGCTACGCTGAAACCGTGCTGCGGCTGGCGCGAAACCCCGCCCCTGCTGTTCCGGGCACGCCTGATAATTACAAGAATATGCACAGAATCGTCCTTGTCCTCAGCCAGCTGTGGCTGGCCATCCTGACCCTGGCGAACCTGACCGTCTGTTCAGCGGCGCCCATCGATCTGCGTGGCAGCCCAGCCAGTGTGCAACTGCCGGCGGCACTGGAATACCGCTTCAGCGAGCAGCACCTCGACAGCCCGGCACAGCTTGGCGACGACCCTTGGCACCTCTGGCCGAGCAAGACCCTGCACCTGATCGGCGAGTCTCGCCAGCTGTGGCTGCGCGTGCCGCTCACCCTCGACTCCGGCGAACGACGCTGGCTGCTGCAGAGCGAGTGGCCGCAGATGGGCCGCATTCACGCCTTCATCGAGCAGGACGGGCAGCTGCAGGCCTTGGCGCAACGGCCCCGCGAGCGCTACCCGACCTTCGAGCTGCCCGCTGCCGGAAGCGGCGCACCGGCCATGCTGTACGTGGCGGTGGCCTATTCCGATATTTCCCTGGTGCCGCTGCGCCTGCTCAGCGAGAACGAGCTGCAGAACTGGCGCGAACAGAGCAACCTCTGGCTCGGCCTGTTCTTCGGCCTGGGCCTGGCGGTGATCCTGTTCAACTTCTTCCTCTGGCTGAGCACCCGCACACCGGCCTTCTTCTGGTATGTGCTGTTCCAGATTGCCGTGTACGCCTTCGAGGCCGTGCGTTTTGGCGTCTACGTGCCGTATCTGGGTGAGGCCAGCCACGGCCGCGCCTTTGTCTTCAGCGCCGGCCTGGCCTTCCTCTGCGGCAACCTGTTTGCCATCAAGCTGCTGGAGATCGAACAGATTGCCCCGCGCCACTGGCAGCTGTTCCGCTGGGTGGTGGTCGCCCTGAGCCTGTATGTGCTGCTGCTGGCCACGCCCTGGTCGGCGCCGGTGATCGGCATCGCCATGCCGATCGCCACCTTTGGCGCGCTGGTTCCGGTGGTCATGGCGCTGCTCTATACCCGCGGCGCACAACGCTACCTCAAGCTCTACAGCCTGGCCTGGGGCCTGCTGATCCTCGGCACACTGGTGCTCAACCTGAACCTGGTCGGCCTGATCGGCATGAGCTGGATTTCCACCTATGGTCAGCTGATCGGCCTGTCGATCGAGGCCCTGCTGCTGTCCTTCGTCCTCGGCGCGCGCATGAACGACCTGCAGCGCGAACGAACGCTGATGGCCAACGAGTTGCTGACCATGAAGCAGGAAGCCAACCAGCGCCTGCAACGCGAGGTGGAAGAGAAGACCCGCGCGCTCAATCTGGCCATGGCCGAGCTGCGCCTGGCCAATGCCAGCCTGACCACCCGCAGCCTCACCGACCCGCTGACCGGCATCGCCAACCGCCGGCATTTCGACGAGGTCCTGCCCAAGGCACTGGCCCGCGCCGCGCGCGAGCAGTCGAGCCTGTGCCTGGCGCTGTTCGATATCGATCACTTCAAGTCGTTCAACGACCGCTACGGCCATCTGGTCGGTGACGACTGCCTGCGCCAGGTCGCCCAGACCCTGCAGGCACAGCTGCAGCGGCCGGACGATCTGCTGGCCCGCTACGGCGGTGAGGAATTTGTCCTGTTGCTGCCGGCTACCCACTTCGAAGGCGCCCTGCAGCTTCTGGAGGAGCTGCGCGAGGCGATCGCCGCCATCGACTTCCATGTCGACGGCCAGCGCGTGCCGATCACCGTGAGCGGAGGCTGTGCCAGCTGGCCCGGCAGCCTCAACAGCATCGCGCCGGAACAGTTGATCGAGGCCGCCGACCAGCAGCTGTACCTGGCCAAGCAGCAGGGGCGAAACCGCATCTGTGGCGTCACCCTGGACAGCATCAGCGCCTAGGCGCTGAGCCTCAGCTTTCCAGCAGGAAGGTCACCGGCCCGTCATTGACCAGGTGCACCTGCATGTCGGCACCAAAGCGCCCGGTGGCCACCGGGTCGTGCTGCTGGCGCGCCAGAC
>CALMID010000359.1 GCA_937863915.1 uncultured Pseudomonas sp. | reverse complement strand
TCTTCCGGTCGCAGGAACGGAGCAACAACACCCGCCTGCTGCTCCAGTACCTGCGTCAGCCGCGGCCGTTGCACGCGGCCCAGCTGCTCGGTGCCCTGGCGCTGCTGTGGATGTTGCCCAAGGTCTTTCTGCTGCCCCATGCCCTGCATGCGATGACCAGCATGGTCATGCTCAGTCTGGCGGTGGCGGTGGCGCACGAGGCCTACGAGATGGCCTTCCGTGATGAGCTCACCAGGCTGCCGGGGCGGCGCGCGCTGAACGAGCGCCTGCAGCGCCTGCCGCGTCAGTATGTGCTGGCGATGACCGATGTCGATCATTTCAAGAAGTTCAATGACACCCATGGTCATGACGTCGGCGACGAGGTGCTCAAGCTGGTGGCCAGTCGTTTGCGCAAGGTCACCGGTGGCGGCAAGGCATATCGCTATGGGGGGGAGGAGTTCACCGTGGTGTTCCCCGGCAAGACGGTCGAGGAGTGCCTGCCGCACCTTGAGGCCTTACGTCTGGCGGTGGAGCATTACCCGCTGCAGCTGCGCGACAAGCACTCGCGGCCGGGCGATGCCCGTGAGGGCAAGCAGCGTCGTGCCGGGGGCAAGACTGGCAGCGTGTCTGTGACCATGAGCATTGGTGTGGCGGAGCGGCAGCTGGAGCAGCGCCAGCCGGAAGAGGTGATCAAGTGTGCCGATCTGGCGCTCTATGCGGCCAAGCAGGCGGGTCGCAATCGGGTCATGGCGCATGGTCAGAATCGCCGCGGCGCGCAGCGTCTGGAAACGGCTGGTGCGTGACTATTGTTTTTGAAATAGTCACGCAGTGACTCTATGTCTCGTTAAAGTTGTTCGGCTACAATGCCGCTTCTTGAAAACCGGTCATTCCGGCCGGCCGTCCCTTGAGTTGCGTGAGGTTTCCCATGGCTGATTACAAAGCGCCCCTGCGCGATATGCGCTTCGTCCTCAATGAAGTCTTCGAAGTATCCAAGCTCTGGGCCCAGTTGCCTGGTCTGGCCGAAGTGGTTGATGAAGACACTGCAGCAGCCATTCTGGAAGAAGCTGGCAAGGTGACTGCCGGCACCATCGCTCCGCTGAACCGCAGTGGCGACGAAGAAGGCTGTTCCTGGGCCGATGGTGCGGTGAAAACCCCGGCCGGTTTCCCGCAGGCCTACCAGACCTACGCCGATGGCGGCTGGGTCGGTGTGGGTGGCTCGCCGGAGTTCGGCGGCATGGGCATGCCGAAAGTCATCGGCGCCCAAGTCGAGGAGATGGTCAACTCGGCCAACCTGTCCTTCGGTCTGTACCCGATGCTGACGGCCGGTGCCTGCCTGTCGATCCTCAATCACGCCAGCGAAGAGCTGAAAAACCAGTACCTGCCGAACATGTACGCCGGTGTCTGGGCCGGTTCCATGTGCCTGACCGAGCCGCATGCCGGCACCGACCTGGGCATCATCCGTACCAAGGCCGAGCCTCAGGCTGACGGCAGCTACAAGATCACCGGCACCAAGATCTTCATCACCGGCGGTGAGCATGACCTGACCGAGAACATCATCCACCTGGTGCTGGCCAAGCTGCCGGATGCTCCGGCCGGCCCGAAAGGCATTTCGCTGTTCCTGGTGCCGAAGGTCATGGTCAATGCCGACGGTTCGCTGGGTGGCAAGAACAGCCTCGGCTGTGGCTCCATCGAACACAAGATGGGCATCAAGGCCTCGGCCACCTGCGTAATGAACTTCGACGGCGCCACCGGCTACCTGGTCGGCGAAGTGAACAAAGGCCTCAACGCCATGTTCACCATGATGAACTACGAGCGCCTGGGCGTAGGTATCCAGGGTCTGGCCCTGGGTGAGCGCTCCTACCAGAGCGCTATCGAGTACGCCCGTGACCGCATCCAGAGCCGTGCGCCGACCGGCCCGGTTGCCAAGGACAAGGCTGCTGACCCGATCATCGTGCATCCGGACGTGCGCCGCATGCTGCTGACCATGAAGGCGCTGAACGAAGGCGGTCGTGCCTTCTCCAGCTACGTCGCCATGCAGCTGGACACCGCCAAGTACAGCGAAGATGCCACCGTTGCCAAGCGCGCCGAGGAGCTGGTTGCTCTGCTGACGCCGGTAGCCAAGGCCTTCCTCACTGATATGGGCCTGGAAACCACCGTACATGGCCAGCAGATCTTCGGCGGCCATGGCTTCATCCGCGAGTGGGGCCAGGAGCAGCTGATCCGCGACTGCCGCATCACCCAGATCTACGAAGGTACCAACGGCATCCAGTCGCTCGACCTGATGGGTCGTAAGATCGTTGGCAGCGGCGGCAGCTTCTACAAGCA
>CALMID010000358.1 GCA_937863915.1 uncultured Pseudomonas sp. | reverse complement strand
AGTTGGAGGTGATCGAGCGTGGGGATAACTGTGAAGCGCCTCAGAGCCATGGCGCTTGGCTGCGCGTGTTGGGCGACCTCTGTGTCAGCCGGTGAGGCCCTTGAATACAGCGCCGTGCAGCGCATCGAGACGGTGCCGGGACCTTTCCTGAACCGCATCTACATCGCCGGTGACAGGGAGCGCCAGGACGCCAGCCTTGGCGGCGAGACGGTGACCACCATCATCCGTCGCGACAAGGGCGTGGCCTGGCTGCTGATCCCCAGGCACAAGCTGTATGAAGAGATCGAGGCGGGCGCCGCATCCGTGGCGTCGCTCCCAGGCCAGCTGGACCTGAGCCAGGGCACCACGCTGGGCGAGGAACGCCTGGATGGCCAGCCGGTCAGCAAGGTCGCCATTCCCATGGATGCCGGCCGGCAGGTTGCCCACGCCTGGCTGTCGCCCGAGGGCCTGGTGCTCAAGGCCGAAATTCCGGCGGACGAGCAGAGTGGTCGACCCGGATCGGTTATCCAGTTGCAGAACGTGCAGTTCGGCAAGCAGGACGCCAAGCTGTTCGAGCTGCCCGAGGGCTATCGCCAGAAAGGCGAATGACTGGCCGCTCGACAAGGAAATAAATGAAAAACGCCGCGCTTCCAGTTGGAATCGCGGCGTTTTTTATGCGTTAGCCAGTAAGGCTTCAGACGTCCTGCAGGGCGCGGCTGATCTCGGCGAACAGGGGGCGTTGGCCTGGCTCGCTGTACAAGCAGCGCTGCAGCAGCGGCTCAAGGGCTTCGGTCAGACTGGCATCGCTGCGTTGCAGCAGCTCTTCCAGCAGGCAGCCGAAGGCGCGAACTTCCAAGCGTTGCAGGGCCAGCCCCTCGGCGCTTTCTGTGGCGAAGAACGAGGCGGCGCCGAAATCGCTGAGCAGGCAATCGCCGGCGGCATCGACCAGCAGGTTATGGGCGTACAGGTCGCCGTGCAGGATGCCGCTGCCGTGCAGTTGGGCCACAGCCGAGGCCACGCCGCGGGCAATACGCAGCGATTCGTCCGCGCTGAAGCGGCGCTCCGGTGCATACACGTCGCGGGTGCAGCTGGCCAGTGACGGCGGGCCGGCCAGTACCCGGTAACGAGAGTCGATCAGTTCCAGCAGCAGGCCGTCGGGCTGGCCGGCTACCTGCTGCAGCGGGCCGGCCACCCGCGCCAGGTTGGCATGCGGCTCTGCCGCGAGGCAGGCGGCCATCTCGCTGTGCGGCAGGCCATCGCTGGTGACCGCGCCCTTGAACAGCTTGACCGCCATGGCACGTGGAGTTTGCCCCGGTACCTGCCATTCAGCCCGGTGAATCAGGCCGCTGGCGCCCTGGCCGAGCAGTTCGCCCAGGGCCAGTTGTTCGCGCGGCACCGGCGGATGCGGGTGCCGCGCCAGGCTCAGGTGTTCCTCATGGTCACTGCAGGGATTGCCGGCAAAGGCCAGCCAGGCGAGGCGCGGCAGTTGCAGCAGCCAGGCTGGCAGGTGTTCCAGGCGGTTGGCGGCGATGCGCAGCAGTTCGAGGTTATGCAGTTGCGCCAGGCTATCCGGCAGTTCGCGCAGCTGGTTGCCGGCCAGCATCAGCTTCTGCAGGCGCTGGCAGTGGCCCAGCTCTACCGGCAGCTGGGTCAGGCGATTATCAGTGAGGATCAGCCAGCGCAATTTCGGCGGCAGCGCGGCGGCCGGCAGGTGCTCGATGGCGTTGCTCTTGAACCCGACCATCTCCAGCTGCGGGCACTGGCCCAGCACGGCCGGCACCTGGGTAAAGGCATTCTCGGAGCAGAACAGGATGCGCAGCCTGTGCAGGCGCGGCAGGTCATCGGGCAGGCTGCTCAGGCGGTTGCCGGAGAGGTTGAGCACCTCCAGCGAGTCGGCCAGGTCGAAGATTT
>CALMID010000357.1 GCA_937863915.1 uncultured Pseudomonas sp. | reverse complement strand
CCAGCCGGTATGGCCGTCAATGCCGCTGAGGACCACCGGCACATTCTGCCAGCGGCCCTGGTTGAACAGCTTGCCCAGCCCATCGGCTTGCTCCCAGTAGGAGGAGTTCATGCCGCTGACCAGTACCACGCCCTGATGTTTGGCGCGGCCGGCCTTTTCTTCCGCGATCAGCCATTGCTCGAACTGCTCCAGCGGCAGCAGCTCGTCGTAGAGGTTGGCGCCCAGGCTGTCGAGTGCGGCCATGACCGGGTGGCTGTGGGTGTCGATCATTCCCGGCATCAGCACCTTGCCTTCGAGGTTGATGCGTTGCGTATTAGCGTCAGCCAGCGCTTCCATCTCGCTGTTGCTGCCGACCTTGAGGATCTTGCCATCCTCGATGGCGACCGCCTGCTGCAGGGCCTGGCCCGGTTCAGCGGTGTAGACCTTGGCGTGGGTGATGATCAGGTCGGCGGCGGCCATGCTTTCCGTTGAGGCACAAGCGATGGTCAGGCCAAGAAGTGTAGGAAGAACCCGCTGCATGATGTATTCCTTGTTTTTGTTAGGCTTGGCCGCAGCCTAAGGAAATGCTTTGGTGCGCCGAAAGCAGGCGACTGGCATAACTTTTATTCCTGATGGGATTAAATCGTGGACAAGTACAGCGCGTTGACCACCCTGGTGTGTGTGGTGGAACAGAACAGCTTCAGCCGCGCCGCCGAGCAGTTGGGCAAGACCCCCTCGGCCGTGGCCAAGACCATCGCCGCGCTGGAGGCCGAGCTGGGGGCGCGCCTGTTCGAACGCAGCACCCGGCGCATCCAGCTGACCGAGGCCGGACGCCTGTATGCCCAGGCCGCCCGCGAGGCGCTGGCCTGTCTGGGCCAGGCCAGCGAGGCGATCGGCCAGTTGCAGCACGAGCTGCACGGTGAGCTGCGCATCGCCGCGCCGCTGGCTTATGGCCCGGCGTTCCTGGGAGACGCCTGCGCCGGCTTTGCCCTGGCCCATCCGCAGCTGCGCCTGCAGGTGGACCTCAGCGACAACGACCAGGCCATCCTCGATGGCGGTTACGACCTGATCCTCAACGAGGGCAACTTCGATATCCCCGGCCTGATTGCCCGCACGCTCGGGCGCAATGATTTGCTGCTCAGCGCCAGCCCGGCCTACCTGGCGCGCCAGCCCTTGCCGGTCAATCGCGAGACGCTGCTGCAGCACGACTGGCTGATGTACCAGCATCCAGCGTTGAGCCGGCACTACTGGACGTTCCGCCATCACGGTGAGCAGTACCGCATCGAGCAGCCGCAACCGCGTCTGCGCAGCGACAACTACGACTTGCTGCTGGCCAATGCCCTGGCCGGGGTGGGCCTGTTGATCACGCCGCGCTGGAGTGCGGCCCCCTATCTGGCCGATGGGCGCCTGGTGCGCCTGCTGCCGGACTGGGAACTGGACCCGGATGCCTTCGGCCCGCATATCCTCGCCCTGTACCCCAGCCACCGCCGCGCCGTGCACAAGGTGCAGGTGTTTATCCATTACCTGGAGCAGTACCTGCGCGAACAGCAGCTGGCTTGAGCGGCGCGCTGATTGTCGGTAGCGCCTGCAACAATCCGTTCGTCGCGCTTTCCCTGGCGCCGCGCACTGGCTAAGCTCGGGCTTTCGCTCTAGCAGGCTGTTGAAGAACGTTGGCGAGGAAGGCTGGCCTAGGCAAAAACAGCCGAAAAAGCGCAATTTACGGGCTGTAAATGAGCATTTTGAGGCTGTTTTTAACAACGGCCGGACAACGCAGGTAGTTTTTCAACGGCCTGCTAACCACAGAGGCAGTTCTATGGTCCAGCAACAGGCGGCCGCTATCGCCCAGGCGATACTCGATGGTTTCGATGATTACCGTGAGCATTTCCGCCAGATCACCAATGGTGGCCGGCGCCGTTTCGAGCAGGCGCAGTGGCAGGAAATCCAGCAGGCCTCGGCTGAGCGGATCAACCTCTACGAGGAGAAGGTCAGCGAGGTGATCGAGACGCTGCAGCAGCGTTTCATCAACGGCGACCTGCAGGACATCGAGCGCTGGCCGCTGATCAAGTTCGCCTATATCGGCCTGATCGACAGCCGCTTCGACGATGAACTGGCCGAGACCTGGTACAACTCGATCTTCTGCGGCCTGTTCAATCACGACCAGATCAGCGATGGCTGCATGTTCATCCATACCACCCGCCCGGCGCTGCGCCTCAACGAGCGCGCGCCGCAGGTCCGCACCTATCACCCGCGCGGTGATCTGGAGCGGGCCATGGCGGAGATCTTCGACGACTACAAGTTCGAAGTGCCCTACGAGAACCGCGAGCGTGACGAGAAGCACCTGCTCACGCAGCTGCGGCAGAACCTGCCGGACTGGGTGTGCAAGGACCCGGAACTGTGCATCGAGCTGTTCAGCTCGCGCCTGTATCGCAACAAGGGCGCCTATCTGGTCGGGCGCATCTTCACCCGCGACGAACAGTGGCCACTGGTGCTGCCGTTCCTCCATCGCGAAGGGCAGGGTATCTGTGTCGATGCCTTGATCACCGACGAGTCGGAGGTTTCGATCATCTTCTCCTTCACCCGTTCCTACTTCATGGTGCGGGTCGGCTATCCGGCCGAGTTCATCGGCTTTTTGCGCAAGATCCTGCCGGGCAAGCACATCGCCGAGCTGTACACCTCGATCGGTTTCTACAAACACGGCAAGTCCGAGTTCTATCGGGCGCTGATCAGCCACCTTGCCAACTGCGATGACCGCTTCATCATGGCGCCCGGCGTGCGCGGGATGGTCATGAGCGTGTTTACCCTGCCGGGCTTCAACACCGTGTTCAAGATCATCAAGGACCGCTTCTCGCCGTCGAAGAACGTTGACCGGGCCACGGTGGTGGAGAAGTACCGCCTGGTGAAAAGCGTCGATCGCGTCGGGCGCATGGCCGATACCCAGGAGTTTTCCGACTTCCGCTTCCCGTTGTCTAAGTTCGATCCCGAGTGCCTGGCCGAACTGCTGGAAGTGGCGCCCTCGACCGTGCAGGTGCAGGGCGACATGGTGCTGGTGCGGCACTGCTGGACCGAGCGACGCATGATCCCGCTGAATATCTACCTGGAACAGGCCAACGAGGCCCAGGTGCGTGATGCGCTGGATGACTACGGCCTGGCCATCAAGCAACTGGCGGCTGCCAATATCTTCCCCGGTGACATGCTGCTGAAAAACTTTGGCGTGACCCGCCATGGCCGCGTGGTGTTTTACGACTACGACGAAATCAGCTACCTGACCGAGGTGAACTTCCGGCGCATTCCACCACCGCGTTACCCGGAGGACGAGATGTCCAGCGAGCCGTGGTACTCGGTAGGCCCCAATGACGTGTTCCCCGAGGAGTTTCCGACCTTCCTGTTTGCCGATATCAAGCACCGCAAGCTGTTCAACCAGCTGCATGGTGACCTGTACAAGGCAGCGTACTGGCAGGGTCTGCAGGAGCAGATTCGCGAAGGCAAGGTGATCGACGTCTTCCCGTATCGCCGTCAGCGCTCGCCAGCAGAATTAATGGAGTGAAATGATTTGCGTCAGACAGTGGCTGGCGCAATCGGCTAAGCTTGATTTGTCCGCTGATAAAGCGGTTTCGGTAGCGCTCTTGGCAGGAGGTAGCAGTATGAAAGCCAGGTTGCACAGCATGTTTCAAACATGGCTCCAGATGCTGGGGCTGGTCGATGCGCCTCGCCTGGAGCCTGTCAGGGTCATGACGGCCGAAGAGCTGCGACGGCGACAACTGCAGCAGCGTCAACGGCGCTAAAACAGAAGCCCTTGGTGAGAGCCAGGGGCTTTTGTGTTTCTGGCACGGAGCGGGCGTTGGCGCTGGCTGTGGCACAATGCCGGCCTGCCGGAGAGTCCCGATGTCACGTCCCCGTTGCCCCGCCTGCTGCCGCCCGCTCAGCCATTGCCTGTGCCCGCTGATTCCCAGCCTGTGCAGCCGCACCCGTTTGTTGCTGTTGCAGCACGAGGACGAAGCAGACCATGCCCTGAACACGGCCCGTCTGGCGGCACTGGGCTTGCAACAGGCCCGTCTGGAAGTCGGTGAGCG
>CALMID010000356.1 GCA_937863915.1 uncultured Pseudomonas sp. | reverse complement strand
ATGTCGCGTGGCGGCAGGGTCAGCACCACCGACGAGCAGCGGCCATTGAGCGGCAGCAGGGCCAGGGTCTGGCCGTAGCCGAACCATTCCCAGGCCACCTGCTGGTGGTCCTGTTCATGCTGCATGCGGCAGACCAGCATGGTCTTGCCGAAATCCTTGAGCTGCGCGCCGATGCCCAGCAGGCGGCGGGTTTCCGAAAAGCGGCTGTCGGCGGCCACCAGCAGGCGGCTGTGCAGCAGGCGGCCGTCGCCCAGTTCGATCTCCACCTGCGTCGGGCTGTGGCGAATGGCGCGTACCTGGGTGTCGCCCAGCAGCTGCACATCGGCGCACTGGCTGACGGCGGCATAGGCGGCGCGGCGGATGGCCTGATTGGCCACCAGGTGACCGAGGCGCTCGGCGCCGGCCTGTTCGGCGTTGATCTTCAGGGCAAACAGCGAGGGGCCGTTGAGCACTTGTGCGTCGCGCAGAACGGCGACTTCTTCTGCCGGCAGCCGCTGCCACAGGCCGAGCTGTTCCAGCAGGTGCTGGGAGGCGTGGGTGAGGGCGATCTCGCGGCCGTCGAATTCCGCTTCGCGCAGGCTGCTTTCGCTCTGACGCTCGATCAGGGCGATGGACAGACCGTGGCCGGACAGCGCGCGGGCCAGGCACAGGCCGGCCGGACCGGCACCGATGATGGCGACATCGAAATTCATGGGGCAGCACTCCGCACAGACAAGTGTCGCGAGTCTAGGCAGGGTGCTGGCGGCAAACCTTGCGCCGGATCATGGAAGTGCGTGCGGCGCTGCGGCGGGTCGTCGCAGCGGTTCAGCGTCTCAATGCCTCAACGCCTGAAGTTGCTTGGCGTCAGCCCGCTCCAGCGCAGGAAGGCATGGCGGAAGCTGGCGGTTTCGCTGTAGCCGAGCTGCTCGGCGATCAGGTAGATCGGCAGGTCGGTGTGCAACAACAGCTGGCGGGCCTTGTCGTAACGCACCTCGTCGAGCAGGTGCTGGAAGCTGGTGTTGAGCTGCTGCAGATGGCGGCGCAGGGTGCGCGCCGAACGGTGCAGGCGCGCGGCCACGCGCTCCAGGCTGGTGCACTGGCTGATGTCGCTGGCCAGCTGCTGGCGGATCAGCTCGCGCAGGTCCTGGCGGTTGTGAAACTGGGCTTCCTGCTGCAGGCATTGCTGCAGACCGTGCTGGAAACTCACCGGATCGGCCAGCGGCAGGGCGCGCTTGAGCAGCGAGGGGTTGAAACACAGGGCATTGCAGCCGGCGCCGAACTCCACCGGGCAACCGAGCTTTTCGCTGTAGCTGGCGGCATGCAGGGGCGGCCGGTAGTTCAGCAGCAGGCGCCGTGGCCGCGCGGCCTCGCCGAGCAGGTCCTGAATCACGGTGAGCAGCGAGGCCAGGCACAGCTCGGTGTTGAACACCGTCAGCTCCGGTGCGTAGCGGTAGCCGCTGGCGACCAGGCGCACTTCGTCGTCTTCGTGCTGCAGGGCGAGCTGGAAGTAGCTGCCGAGCAGGGCCGGGTGGTCGATGGCCAGCTGCAGCGCATCGCCCAGGGTCGGGCTGGCCAGCAGGGTATAGCCGAGCATGCCGTAGGCCGACACGTGCATGCGCTGGCCGAGCAGCAGGCCGAGCGCCGGGTCGCGCGTGCAGTTCAGCGCATTGGCCAGCACCTGCAGTTCCTGGGCGTGGCAGATCAGGCGCGCGGGGTTGTCCAGTTCATCCGGGCGGATGCCGCTGCCGTCCAGCAGGCGTTCGCTGGCAATGCCGGTGCGCCCGAGCATCTGGGTCGCCAGGGTGACGGTGTGCAGGGTGGTGAAGGCGCGCTGTTCCGGTAACAGTGACATGCTCATCAAACTCCCAGGGGGATGGCCTTTGGTACCTTTGGTCACACACCATTCAGTTGCCGTTCAGCTGGCTGTGGTAATCATGCCGCGCTGATTCAGGGAGTGTGGAACCATGCCGTTGCTGTCCAAGTCTCGTGCCGTGCTGATTACCGGCCTGTTGCTGGTGTTGCTGCCATTGTTGTGGGCGGGCCAGCAGTGGCGCGTGTTCGAACGCGGCTGGTTTGCAGTGCAAGAATGGCGCCACGCCGCCGAGTGGCGTGAGCGTTCGCTGTGGCTGCCGGACTATCAGGTGGTGATCGAGGCGCAGCCGATTGCCGGCCTGGAAGACGATGTCTCGGCGCTGACCTACGATCCGGATCGGCGCAGCCTGTTCAGCGTGACCAATCACAAGGCCGAGCTGATCGAACTGTCGCTGGACGGGCAGGTGCTGCGGCGCATTGCTCTGGTCGGTTTTGGTGACGCCGAAGCGGTGGAATACATCGGCCCTGGGACCTACGTGATCAGCGACGAGCGCGCCCAGCGCCTGTTCAAGGTGCACGTCGATGAGCGCACGCGCTGGCTGGATGCGGCCGACAGCGAGCAGCTGTCGCTGGGGTTGGGGCTCAACGGCAACAAGGGCTTCGAGGGGCTGGCCTACGACAGTCAGGGCCGGCGCCTGTTCGTCGCCAAGGAGCGCGACCCGCTGCGCATCCTCGAAATCACCGGTTTCCCCAGTGCCGAGCAGCGCCTGAACCTGCACGTGGCCGATGATCTCAAGCGCGATCGCCGGCTGTTCGTGCGCGACCTGTCCAGCCTGCAGTTCGATGAGCGCAGCGGTCACCTGCTGGCGCTGTCCGACGAGTCCCGGCTGGTGGTCGAACTCGATGTGGATGGCCGGCCGATCAGCACCCTGTCGCTGCTGCGCGGCATGCACGGGCTCAAGCGCAGCGTGCCCCAGGCCGAGGGTCTGGCGATGGATGAGACCGGCGAGCTGTATCTGGTCAGCGAGCCGAACCTGTTCTACCGCTTCACGAAAAAGGCCGGCGAATAGCCGGCCTTTTCAATTCCAACTGGGTAGCCCGGTTCGGGCTGCCTCAGCGCTCAGTCACGCTTGAGCGTCTTCACACCGTCCTTGGTGCCGAGCAGCAGCAGGTCGGCCGGGCGGGCGGCGAACAGGCCGTTGGTGACCACGCCGACGATGGCGTTGATGTCACGCTCCAGTGCGACCGGGTCGAGGATTTCCAGGTTGAACACGTCGAGGATGATGTTGCCGTTGTCGGTCATCACGCCTTCACGGTAAACCGGGTCGCCGCCCAGTTTCACCAGCTGGCGGGCGACATGGCTGCGAGCCATGGGGATGACTTCCACCGGCAGCGGGAAGTCGCCCAGCACCGGCACCAGCTTGCTCTCGTCGGCGATGCAGATGAAGGTCTGCGCCACCGCGGCCACGATCTTCTCGCGGGTCAGGGCAGCGCCACCGCCCTTGATCAGGTGCAGGTGCTCGTCGCTCTCGTCGGCGCCGTCGACGTAGAACTCCAGGTCGCTGACGCTGTTGAGGTCATACACCGGAATGCCGTGGGCCTTGAGGCGTGCGGCGGTGGCTTCGGAGCTGGCCACGGCGCCGTCGAAGTCCATCTTGTGCTGGGCCAGTGCATCGATGAAGAAATTGGCGGTGGAGCCGGTGCCGACGCCGACCACGCTCTTTTCGCTGAGCTTGGGGCGGATGAAATCCATGGCTGCCTGGGCCACGGCCTGCTTGAGTTGATCCTGGGTCATGCTGCACCGCGCAAGAAAATGGAAAACCGGGCGGCGATTATAGCCGCTTTGCCTGGCTAAAACCCCGCATTGTCTGTGGTCGCGCCGCGTTGCGCTGGGTAGACTGGCGCATTCCGCCGCCAGCCAGTGAACTGCCGCAATGCTCGAACAGTACGTGAAGAAGATCCTCACCTCGCGCGTCTACGACGTCGCCGTGGAAACGCCCCTGCAGCCTGCCCGTCAGCTCTCCGAGCGCACCGGCAACCAGATTCTGCTGAAACGCGAAGATCTGCAGCCGGTGTACTCGTTCAAGATTCGCGGCGCCTACAACAAGCTGGCGCAGCTGAACCCGGAAGAGCTGGAGCGTGGCGTGGTCACGGCCTCGGCCGGCAACCATGCCCAGGGGCTGGCGCTGGCCGCCAAGCACCTGGGGGTGAAGGCGACCATCGTGATGCCGCGCACCACGCCGGAACTCAAGGTTCAGGGCGTGCGTTCGCGCGGCGGCAAGGTGGTGCTGCATGGCGATGCCTTCCCCGAGGCGCTGGCACACTCGCTCAAGCTGGTGGAGGAGAAGGGCTACAGCTATATCCACCCCTACGACGATCCGCTGGTGATCGCCGGCCAGGGCACCGTGGCCATGGAAATCCTCAGCCAGCAGCCGGGCCAGCTGGACGCCATCTTCGTGCCGGTGGGCGGCGGCGGTCTGATCGCCGGCATCGCCGCGTACGTCAAATACCTGCGTCCGGAGATCCGCGTGATCGGTGTCGAGCCGGATGACTCCAACTGCCTGCAGGCCGCCATGGCCGCCGGTGAGCGCGTGGTGCTGCCGAGCGTCGGGCTGTTCGCCGACGGCGTGGCGGTGGCGCAGATCGGCGCGCACACCTTCGACGTCTGCCGGCACCATGTCGACGAGGTCATTACCGTCAGCACCGACGAGATCTGCGCGGCGATCAAGGACATCTACGACGACACCCGCTCGATCACCGAGCCGGCCGGCGCGCTGTCGGTGGCCGGGATCAAGAAGTACGTCGAGCGCGAAGGCGTGCAGGGCAAGGTCCTGGTGGGCATCGATTCGGGCGCCAACATCAACTTCGACCGTCTGCGCCATGTGGCCGAGCGCGCCGAGCTGGGTGAGAAGCGCGAGGCGATCATCGCCGTGACCATTCCCGAGCAGCCGGGCAGCTTCAAGACCTTCTGCGAGGCCATCGGCAAGCGCCAGATCACCGAGTTCAACTACCGCTACCACACCGACGGCGAGGCGCACATCTTCGTCGGCGTGCAGACCCACCCGGAAAACGATCCGCGTGCGGCGCTGGTGCAGGGCCTGCGCGACAAGGGCTTCCCGGTGCTCGACCTGACCGACAACGAACTGGCCAAGCTGCATATCCGCCACATGGTCGGCGGCCATGCGGCGGCGGTGCCGGACGAGTGCGTGTTCCGCTTCGAGTTCCCCGAGCGGCCGGGCGCGCTGTTCAACTTCCTGACCAAGCTGGGCGGGCGCTGGAATATCTCGATGTTCCACTACCGCAACCACGGCGCCGCCGACGGCCGCGTGCTGGCCGCGCTGCAGGTCCCGCACGACGAGCGTCACCTGATTCCATCCGCGCTGGATGCCATCGGCTACCCGTACTGGGACGAGACCGATAACCCGGCCTACAAACTGTTCCTCGGTTAAGGAGATCGATGTGGAGTACTACACCCTGATCAAGGTGGCGCACAGCCTGCCCGCCCTGTTGTTGCTGCTGGGCATGCTGGCTCATGTGTTCATGCTGTTTAAGGCCTACCGCGGTGGCGATGCCGCCGTGCTGGCGCGCAAGCTGCGCGTGACCCGTTGCTACAGTCTGCCGGCGCTGGGCGTGCTGGCGCTGAGCCTGCCGGTCAGCGGCTGGTGGCTGGCGCACCTGTCCGGCATTCCGCTGGGCCAGACCTGGCTGCTGGCCAGCAGCGTGCTGTTTGTCATGCTGATGGTGATGGCCGTGCTGCTGCGCGGTCGCCTGGCGGCCTGGGAAGCGCTCGGTGAAACCCCGGCCTCGCCGCGCCTGCTGATGATGACGGCGGCCTACGCCCTGCAATACATCGTATTGCTGCTGGCCATCATGGGCCTGATGGGCGCCAAGCCGGTCTGAGGGCGGGCTGTATAAAGAAACGGGGCGCCTTGAGCGCCCCGTTTTCGTTTCAGCGCAGGCTGATTACTGGCCAGCCACGCTCATTGGCGATGCCACGCAGGACATCATCCGGGTCCACCGCCACCGGGTTGGTGGCCACCTGCAGCAGTGGCAGGTCGTTGCGCGAGTCGCTGTAGAAGTAGCTGCCGTCCAGCGACAGGCCGGTTTCGGCCAGCCACTGGTTCAGGCGCGTCACCTTGCCATCCTGATAGCAGGGAATGCCGGTGATCTGCCCGGTGTAGCGACCATCCTGCATGCCGCACTCGGTGGCCAGCAGGGTGTCCACGCCCAGGCGCTCGGCAATGGGGCCGGTGACGAAGCGGTTGGTGGCGGTGATGATCACCAGCTTGTCACCGGCGGCGCGGTGCTGGGCGAGCAGGGCTTCACCCTTGGCCAGGATGATGGGCTCGATTACCTCGGCCATGAACTCGCGGTGCCATTGCGCCAGCTGGGCCATGTCCGTGCGGCCGAGAATGGCCTGGCTGAAGTTCTGGTAGGCCACCACATCCAGCTTGCCGGCGCAGTAGTCGGCATAGAAGGCATCGTTGCGCGCCTGGTACTCGGCGGCATCGACCAGGCCGCGCTGGCAGAGGAATTCGCCCCAGCTGTGGTCGCTGTCACCGGCAAGCAGGGTGTTGTCGAGATCGAAGAGGGCCAGGCGCACGTCGAGAAACCTTTGTCATAAAGAAGAAATGGGGGCACAGGATAAGGCAAAAGCGCTGGCGATGCCCGTTCCGGCCGGGGCTTTCGGGCTTGTCGCACAGCCTCGGGAGCCTGCATTGCTGCGGCAGCGAGCTTTGTGGAACAATGCCTTGCATATGTGTTTCGAGGTGCCTGCCGTGATTGATTCCGATGGTTTTCGCCCCAATGTCGGCATCATCCTTTCCAATGATGCCGGGCAGGTCATGTGGGCTCGCCGCATCAATCAGGATGCCTGGCAGTTTCCCCAGGGTGGCATCAACCCGCGCGAGACGCCGGAAGAGGCGCTGTTCCGCGAGTTGAACGAAGAAGTGGGTCTGGAGCCGGAGGATGTGAAGATCCTCGCCTGCACCCGTGGCTGGTTGCGGTATCGTCTGCCACAGCGACTGGTGCGCACGCATTCGCAGCCGCTGTGCATTGGCCAGAAGCAGAAGTGGTTCCTGCTGCGCCTGACCGGCGCCGAGGACCGTGTGCGGATGGATGTGACCGGCAAGCCGGAGTTCGACGGCTGGCGCTGGGTCAGTTACTGGTACCCGCTGAATCAGGTGGTGACGTTCAAGCGCGAGGTCTATCGCCGCGCCCTCAAGGAATTGGCTCCGCGCCTGCTAGTGCGCGAATAACACGGGAGATACGGCCCTGACCATGCTCAACACGCTGCGCAAGATCGTGCAGGAAGTCAACGCCGCCAAGGACCTCAAGGCGGCGCTGGGCATCATCGTGCAGCGCGTGAAAGAGTCCATGGGCAGCCAGGTCTGCTCGGTGTATCTGCTCGACCCGGAAAGCAATCGCTTCGTGCTGATGGCCACCGAGGGTCTGAACAAGCGCTCCATCGGCAAGGTCAGCATGGCGCCCAACGAGGGCCTGGTGGGCCTGGTGGGCAGCCGCGAGGAGCCGCTCAACCTCGAAGATGCGGCCAGCCACCCGCGTTATCGCTACTTCGCCGAAACCGGTGAGGAGCGCTATGCCTCCTTCCTTGGCGCACCGATCATCCACCACCGTCGGGTGATGGGCGTGCTGGTGGTGCAGCAGAAGGAGCGCCGCCAGTTCGACGAGGGCGAGGAAGCCTTCCTGGTCACCATGAGTGCCCAGCTCGCCGGGGTTATCGCCCATGCCGAGGCCACCGGTTCGATCCGTGGCCTGGGCAAGCAGGGCAAGGGCATTCAGGAAGCCAAGTTCGTCGGCGTGGCCGGCTCGCCGGGCGCCGCTGTGGGTTCCGCGGTGGTCATGCTGCCGCCCGCCGATCTGGATGTGGTGCCGGACAAGAGCGTCGATGACATCGCCGCCGAGATGGAGCTGTTCGGCAAAGCCCTTGAATGGGTGCGCGAGGACATGCAGGAGCTGTCGGCCAAGCTGGCCAAGCAGCTGCGCAAGGAAGAGCGCGCCCTGTTCGATGTTTACCTGATGATGCTGGAAGACGCCGCCCTCGGTGGCGAAGTGCGCGCCATCATCAAGACCGGGCAGTGGGCCCAGGGCGCGCTGCGCCAGGTGGTCAACGCCCACGTCGCCCGCTTCGAGCTGATGGATGACGCCTACCTGCG
>CALMID010000355.1 GCA_937863915.1 uncultured Pseudomonas sp. | reverse complement strand
AGCCGCCAGGGCATGCAGATGATTGGAATGGGCGCCGCCGACACTGATCAGCCCCGGAGCCGCACCGGCTTCGGCCATCCGCAAGTGGCCTTTGAGCTTGAACCACTTGTTGCCACTGAGCAGTGGATCGAGCAGCTCCAGGCGCAGAATCGCCGCCTCGACGCCGGCGGCTTCAAGCCAGGACAGATGCAGGGGTTGCAAGGGCGCGCGTGGCGCCCACTGATGCCAGGCCGAGGTCACTCAGCTGACAGTGCGCAGCTTGCTGCTGGCCTTGTGCCGGGCACAGCAATTGGAGTCGCCGCTGATGAAGCGGCTTGGCGTATCGATCCGGTCAATCGGCATACCGCAGCGCTCGCCGCTGGGCAGCAACGCCTCGCAGCTGGGCATCTGATAATGCGCCAGCCACTGGCAATACTGCGGCTCGGACACAAAGCACTTGGCCGCCACGTAGGCCATGGGGTTTTCCTGGTAGCGCGCCACATCCTGCAAGGCAATGGTCAGGTGCCCGGCACCCGGGTGATAAACCACGAACACCACGCCCAGCTTGCTCAGCTGTTCGAGGATTTGCCCGTCACCCTGGCCGCGGGATTGCTCGACCTGCTCGCGCAAGCGCGCAATTTCCTCCTGCAGCTGGGTCTCCTGTTCCTTGCGATAGGCCAGATCGACATCACGCAATGCCACCTGCTCCTGATACTCCACCACCGCCGCGGCAATCTTGGCATTCAGCTCGCTGTCGAACTGCGCGCGCAGCAAGTCGATCTGGTGCTTGCCCAGTTTTTCCAGCTCGCGCTGCTGCTGGCTGACCTCTTCACGCGAAGCAGCAAAGGCATCGGCCTGAGCCGCCAGCTGCGCCTTGAGACTGGCATTGAGTTCTTCCTGCTGCTGCAGCTGCTGCTGCAGGGCCTGCGCCTGCTGCTTGAGTGCCGCCAGCTGCTGCTCGGCAACCAGGCGGAACTTGGCCAGTTCCTCCTCATGCTGCTGAGTCAGGGTGGCGATACGCAGACGCTCCTGCTGGATCAGCTGCGCCGTCTTCTGCCGGTGCTGCTCTTCCAGTTCCGCCGCGCGCTTCTCGATTTCTTCCTGACTGGCCGACGCCGGGGCATACCAGCGATCCTCGGAAACCATCTGCAGACGATCCAGCTCAACCGGCTGCGGGACGTCGTCCTCGACCAGAATGCCCAGGTTGTTGCGCTTGACCGCATCGCGAATCAGCGCCAGATCGTTGCCCGTGGAGGACAGATTGGGATCCCACAGGTGCATCTGGTGCCAGGACACCGGGCACTGACTGCGACAGGCCAGACGGATCGGACCTGCTCCCAGGTCGGGGCCGCGCCCGGCACGCTCGGCCAGATGACGCAGCGGAATGTTCCAGCCCTTGTCCGCCTCGCCACGCTCGTCGAAATCGAGCAGGAAAAGCACCACGGAGCGCACCAGCAGGCGCGGATTGATCAGCACGAAGGCGCAGCGTACCTGCTGGTCGGCAAAGTCATGCATCTGCACCACGTTATCCAGCAATGCCTCGAATTCCGGGTAATGCATCTCCTTGCAGATGCCGCGTTCATTGAAGAACAGCACGGCTTCCACCATCTGTGGTTTGTTCTGCAGGCTCATGACGATTCCTCTCACCTCTGGCATACGCCGACACCCAGCCAGAACCATGGCCCGAGTCAGCGATTTCTCCCTCAGTCTAGGGGAAAAGCTCAGGCGGGCAATGTGACTGGGTTGGCACTCGCCGGCCGGCTGACGCCACGAAAAAAGCGCAGCACCGCAAAACTGTGACCAAACGCATGCCCCAATAAAAACGCCCGCCATCCCCGAGAGGATGGCGGGCGCCTGTCAGCCGGAATTAGAGCGCCGCGGCCAGTCGCGAGCCCTGATTGATGGCGCGCTTGGCATCCAGCTCGGCAGCCACATCGGCCCCACCGATCAAATGCACCTTCTGCCCGGCCGCTTCCAGGTCGGCCTGCAGCTCACGCAGCGGATCCTGACCGGCACAGACGATCACGGTATCCACCGGCAACAGCTGCGGCTCGCCTTCGGCGATACGGATATGCAGGCCGGCGTCGTCGATCTTGAGGTACTCGACCGAGTTGAGCATCTGTACCTGCTTGCTCTTCAGGCCCGCACGGTGAATCCAGCCAGTGGTCTTGCCCAGACCGTCACCCACCTTGGACTTCTTGCGCTGCAGGAGGAACACCTGGCGCGCCGGGGCATGCGGCTCAGGCTGGATGCCCGCCACGCCACCACGTGCTTCCAGCTGGGTGTCGATACCCCATTCATGCCAGAACGCATCGCGGTTAAGGCTGGTGGACTCGCCCTGGTGAGTGATGAACTCGGACACATCGAAACCGATGCCGCCGGCACCGATCACCGCCACTTTCTGCCCAACCGGCTTGCGCTGCAGGATGGCATCCAGGTAGCTGATCACTTTCGCATGCTCGACACCCGGAATCGCCGGAGTACGCGGCACGATACCGGTGGCCAGGATGATCTCGTCGAAACCACCCTTGACCAGATCGTCAGCCGATACGCGGGTATTCAGGCGCAGATCGACACCGGTCGACTCCAGCTTCTTCTTGAAGTAGCGCAGGGTCTCGTAGAACTCTTCCTTGCCCGGCACGCGCTTGGCCACGTTGAACTGACCGCCGATCTCGGAGGCCGCATCGAACAGGGTCACGCTGTGGCCGCGCTCGGCCGCCACCGTTGCCGCCGACAGGCCCGCAGGGCCAGCACCCACCACGGCGATTTTCTTCACCTGAGTGGTCGGGATGTAGTTCAGCTCGGTCTCGTGGCAGGCACGCGGATTGACCAGGCAGCTGGTCAGTTTGCCGCCGAAGGTATGATCCAGACAGGCCTGGTTGCAACCGATGCAGGTGTTGATCTCGTCGGCACGACCGGCCGCTGCCTTGTTGACGAATTCCGGGTCAGCCAGGAACGGACGCGCCATCGAAACCATGTCGGCATCACCGGCCGCCAGCACTTCCTCGGCCACATCGGGGGTATTGATGCGGTTGGTGGTGCACAGCGGAATGCTGACTTCGCCACGCAGTTTGGCCGTAACCTTGGTGAACGCGGCACGCGGTACCTTGGTGGCGATGGTCGGCACACGTGCCTCGTGCCAGCCGATACCGGTATTGATGATGGTGGCGCCAGCCTTCTCGATGGCCTTGGCCAGCAGGACGATTTCATCCCAGGTGCTGCCGCCCTCGACCAGATCGAGCATGGACAGACGATAGATGATGATGAAATTCGGGCCTACCGCCTCGCGCACGCGGCGGACGATTTCCACCGGCAGACGCATGCGGTTTTCGTAGCTGCCGCCCCAGCGATCAGTCCGCTGGTTGGTGTGAGCCACGAGGAACTGGTTGATGAAGTAGCCTTCCGAACCCATGATCTCGACGCCGTCGTACTCGGCGACCTGAGCCAGCTTGGCGCAATTGACGAAGTCGGCGATCTGTTTCTCGATGCCCTCTTCATCCAGCTCCTTGGGTTTGAACGGGTTGATCGGTGCCTGAATGGCGCTCGGCGCGACCTGCTTGGGGCTGTAGGCGTAGCGGCCGGCATGCAGGATCTGCATGCAGATCTTGCCATCGGCCTCATGCACCGCACGAGTCACGATCTTGTGCTTTTCCGCCTCTTCCGGGGTGGTCAGCTTGGCCGCACCGGCATACACGCCACCTTCCTCGTTCGGACCGATACCACCGGTCACCATCAGCCCGACGCCACCACGGGCACGCTCAGCGAAGTAGGCCGCCATGCGCTCGAAACCGCCCGGTTTCTCTTCCAGACCGGTGTGCATGGAGCCCATCAGAGTACGGTTCTTCAGGGTGGTGAAACCCAGATCCAGCGGGGCCAGCAGATTCGGATATTGCGCGACAGTCATGGTCACTCCACAGCAGTCAGGTTCACGGTATGCCGCCGGCTCATGGCCAGGCGATCGGTTTATGCAGCAGACGATAAAGAGCCAACCGCCCGCACTCAATGATCAAAACTGACAAGTTACTGACCCTAGATAACAGTGCGACTTGGCAAACCCGACGCCGGCTTTTACCCTGCAGCGTCAGCCCCCACCCGGATTCCGTTATGCGCCGCGCCCTCCGCCTGTGCCTGAGCCTGAGCCTCCTGCCTCTCGCCCTGCTGGCCACCTATGCCAGCTGGATCCAATGGCAACCACAAAGCCACTACCTCAGTGATCTGCGCAGCAGCGTCACCCTCAATCACGGCACGCCGGGCAGTCGCGGCAATCTGCTGGGCATCCAGCCCGAGCTGTTCAGCACTGACTACCAGAGTAGCCAGCATCTGTACCGCAAGCTGGCCGCACACCTGGAAAAAGCCCGCAGCGAAGGCCTGCTCAATGCCCGCAGCATCGTGGTCCTGCCCGAGCACATCGGCACCTGGCTGGTCGCTGCCGGCGAGAAACCGCAGGTCTTTGCCTCCGAAACGGTGGACGAGGCCATGCTCTGGCTCGCGCTCAATCACCCGCTCGACCTGCTCGGAGCCCTTGTCGCCAGCCAGGGCAGCGACCGCCTGAGCGACGCGCTGTTCCGCATGAAGGCCGAGCAGATGGCCAATGACTATCAGAGTCTGTTCGGCGGCCTGGCCGAGTCCTTTGGCGTAACCCTGGTCGCCGGCTCCATCGTGCTACCCGAGCCAGAGGTCGTGGACGGTATCCTGCGGACCGGTCAGGGCCCGCTGTACAACGTCAGCCTGGTCTTCGGCCCGGATGGCGCGCCCCTGGGTCAACCCCAGCGCAAGGCATTCCCGATCCCGGATGAAACCGGCTTCACCGCCGCCGCCCCGAGCGCGGCACTGCAGGTCATCGACACCCCCGCAGGACGCCTGGGCGTACTGATCTGCGCCGACAGCTGGTACCCCGACAGTTACCAGCCATTGGCACAGGCTCAGGTCGAACTGGTGGCAGTCCCGGCGTTTCTCACCGGCAACCAGCACTGGCAGAAACCCTGGGGCGGCTACACCACCTTCGCTGGCACACCCAAGGATGCCGCTACAGCGGCCGGCAGCATCAGCGAGGGCGAGGCCTGGCAGCGGCACTCACTACCAGCACGCCAGGCCAGCACTCCGGCCCGCGCCGGCCTGACCGTATTCATGCGCGGCCAGCTGTGGAACCTTGGCAGTGATGGACGCAGCATGCTCGCCTTGCCCGACCAGCACCTGCTCGCCCCCGATCAACCCGGCACACAACTGGTCAACCTGTGGCTCTGAACAGCAGCAAACTGCGCGTGCGTCTGGGCGATCTTTCCGTCGGTTTCGTGCAGAGCCTGGCGGCCGCCATGCGCCAGCTGGGCGCCGATCCGGCGCCACTGCTGAGCCAGTTCCATCTCAGCCCGCAGCGCCTGGGCAAGGCTCGAGAACGTCTGTCCATCCCCCGCTTCATGCGCCTGGGACATGCGGCGATCAGCCTGACCGGCGAGCCGGCTCTGGGACTGCTGATGGGGCAGCTGGGGCATATCAGCCAGGCTGGCCTGGCGGGAGTCACTGCCGCCCAGGCCCCCACACTGCGCGAGGCGGCCCGGACGCTGATCCGTTTCGAACCGCTGTACGCCCACAACTACCGAGGCCAGTCGAGTTTCAGCGAAGATCCGCAGGGCGCCTGGCTTCGCTTCTACTCGATCAGCCCCTACAACCCTTTCAATCACTTCGTGGTCGATTCGGTTCTGGCCGGCTGGCTGCATCAGCTGAGCGGCGTATGCGGCCAATTGCTGACGGCCGAGCGGGTACAGATCGAATTCGCCGCCCCCAGCTACGCCGAGCGCTATGAAGCCTGCTTTGGCGTCGCCCCCGAGTTCTCGGCGCCAGGCAACGCCCTGCGCCTGAGCAATGCCAGCCTGGATCTAGAAATACCGACCCACTGCCCCAGTACCTGGCAACAGATGCTGGAGCTGGCCGAAGCACAGCTGGAGCAGCTGACTCGCACACGCAGCCTGCGTGAGCGCCTGACCCAGCGCCTGGGCCCGCTACTGCACGGACGAGAACCGCAACTTGAGGAGTTGGCGCAGCAGCTGCAGATGCCCAGCTGGACACTGCGGCGCAAACTGGCCGAAGAAGGCACGCAGTTCCGCGCCATTCTCAATGAGACCCGACGCGACCTGGCGATGACCTACATACGCGATACCGAACTGGCGTTCGGTGAAATTGCCTACCTGCTGGGATTTGCCTCGGCCGAGGCATTCCAGCGTGCCTTCAAGCGCTGGAGCGAACTGACTCCCGGAGAGTTCCGCCGACTCCAGCGCCAGCAGGCGGCTGGCTGATTACATCTCGGTGGCGTCATCCACCGGCTCTGCTGCGTCCTGCTCACAGGCATGCAGTTCGAGCCACTCTTCCTGATAATCGTCCATTGGGCTTCCTCCTTTACTGACAAAACGATCCTAACAAAGACCGTGCCAGTGAAGCTAAAGATCCCGGGTGACAAAAAAATTACAGAATGTAAATCGCAGACAAAGAAAAAGCCCCGAGTCTTTCGACTCGGGGCTTTCGTATATGGCGCAGCGGACGGGACTCGAACCCGCGACCCCCGGCGTGACAGGCCGGTATTCTAACCGACTGAACTACCGCTGCGCGTCGGTCTCACAACAACTTGGTGGGTGATGACGGGATCGAACCGCCGACCCTCTGCTTGTAAGGCAGATGCTCTCCCGGCTGAGCTAATCACCCGCTCTGTGTTGCGAGGCGCGCACTTTAAGCAGAGCCGGATTCTAAGTCAACACCCTGCTTGAACTTTTTTCTTCCCAGCACAGTTTCAACTGCCAACAGGCAAGCATGAAATGCACACAAGCAGCACCAGCGTGGTGCTAAACGACGCACCAAAGTCAGTCAATGGAGCACACTTAGCGGCAACCTCATCCAACAGAACGAGCCTGAAATTCGTCGTTACGTCACAACTTCGTCATACGATCGAACAACTGCGCATGGCAAACCGATAACCCTTCTTTAAGGGGGGCTGGAACAGCCCGGACAGGCTGTTATGATCGGCCCTCGCCTAAGCGCCATAACAATGAGAATCACGAAGTGATCAGCATGCCCTCCATCGGCACCCGCCTGCCTGCAAAAGCCCCCATGCTGCTCGGCATTATTCTGGTGATTCTGCTCAGCCTCAGTCTGGCCTGGCAGACCCGGCAGGCCATGCAACTGCTACACAAGCCCAGCGCGCCGCTCAGCCAGAGTGCCAGTCAGCCGGCTCCCGTTGCCGATCCAGCGAACCTGCTGCCGCTTTTCGGCACACCCCAAAAGATCAACTCCGCGCCACCCACCACCAACCTGCGCCTGAATCTGCTCGGCAGCTTTGTCCATCACGACAGCCAGCGCTCAAGCGCCATCATCCGCAAGGATGATGGCAAACCGCAGCGTTTCCGGGTCGGCGACACCGTGCAGGACGGCATTCGCCTGCATGCGGTCTATCCCGATCGAATCGAACTGGAGCGTGGCGGGCATCTGGAGACACTCAGTTTTCCCCGCCGAGCCGGCGCCACTCACACACTGATCAGCAGCACTAGCAGCAGTGCTGGCAACAACACGCAGCTCCGCACCCCGGAAGACATTGCCAACGCCAGTGCCACTGCCGAGCAATTGCAAATGCTGCAGGACGACGAGTTCATTCAACTTCGTGAGCGCATGGCAAAACTGCGCGAACAAATGGGAAGTGCCGAGCCGATCACGGCACCTTCCGAGCCCACCTCCGCGGAACCCCCCTGACATGCCGTTCAAGCTCAACCATCTGTCGCTTGCCCTGGCTGCCGCC
>CALMID010000354.1 GCA_937863915.1 uncultured Pseudomonas sp. | reverse complement strand
ACCAAAATAGGGCATTAAGGCGTGCAACGCCCCCGACCATAAGTTCGTGGCCGTCACAAAAAGTCTGGCATGGATACGCCGGCCAGCGCCCTGCGACAAAAGCGCCCGCCGGCTAATAACAGTTCAAGTCGGCGCACTGCGCAAATGGCACGCACTGGCGCGTGACAGGGCCAACAGAATCAGCCCAGCGGCAGGCTCAGCCTTGCCTCCACGCCACCCGGCACATTGACCAGCTGCAGGCTGCCGCCATGCAGGGCGGCGACTTCCTCGACGAAGTTCAGGCCCAGGCCGGTGCTCTTGCGCCCGCTGGCCGGGCGCGGCAGGGAATAGAAGCGCTCGCTCAGGCGGGGCAGTGCGTAATCGGGTATCGCCTCGCCCTGGTTGAACAGACTCAGCAGCAGCCGGCCATCCTGCACCTCGGTGCTGCAGCGGATCAGGCCACCCGGCGGGGTGAAATCCAGGGCATTGTCGAGCAGGTTGGCCAGGGCCTGTTGCAGCAGGAAGCGCTCGCCGGTCACGCACTGCTCATCGTCCAGCAGGTTGTCGACCTCGATCTGCCCGGCGGTGATGCGCCCGGTCTGGCTGGCAAGCAGCTCCTCGAGCAGCGCCCGCAGCGGCACCGGCTCGCGCTCTTCCAGGCCCTGACGCTGCTCGACCAGCGCCAGGTGCAGCAGGCGCTCGATCAGTTGCTGCAGGCGCGCGCTTTCGTTCTGGATATTGCCGACAAAGCGCGCCCGCTGCTCCGCCGGCATCTCATTCTCAAGCAACTCGGCGGCGCCACGAATGGCCGCCAGCGGGCTCTTCAGCTCGTGTGTCAGGGTGTGCACGTAGCGCTCGACATAGGCCTTGCCTTCCAGCTGCTCACGCATCTGCTGCAGCGCCTGACCCAGCTGCGCCAGCTCGCCACCGCGCAGCGGCGGCAGGCTGGTCCGCTCGCCGGCCGCCACCTGACGGGCATAGTCGGTCAGCCGGCGCAGCGAGGCGCTCAGCCACCATGACAACAGCGCGCCGACCAGCAGGCCGAGGCCGATCAGGCCGGCGCCGATCCAGGCAAGGCGTGTTTGCGAACGTTCGATATAGGGCTGCAGGGTGCGACTGGGCTTGCTCACCGAGACCACGCCGATGATTCGCCCCTGATCCCTGATCGGCGCCGCCACGTACATCACCGAGGACTCCGGATCGGCCGCATCCTCGCGGCTGGAGCGCGCGCCGTACTGGCCGCGCAGGGTCAGGTAGACATCGTTCCAGCGCGAATAGTCCTGCCCCACCGCTTCGCCGCTGGAGTCGAGCAGCACTCGCCCTTCTCCATCGGTGACATAGATGCGGTGGCTGACGCTGTTCTTCTGCACATCCCAGATCTGCGCCTGCGGCTGGCGCAGGCCATAGGCACGGAACAGCTCCTGCCAGCGGCTTTGCTCCAGACGCCCGCTGCGCAGGTCGTCACGCAGCAGCTCGGCCAGCAGGTTTGCGGTATCCACCAGGGTTTCCTCGGTGGACTGGCGCACGCCGGGGCGGATCTCGTCCATCACCGTGCTCATGACGAACCAGCCGGACAACCCGACAAACAGGAAATAGACCAGGAAGATGCGGATACCCAGCGGCATCACAACAGCCTCAGGCTGTAACCCAGGCCGCGATGGGTGTGGATCGCCTCGCTGTCCGGGCTGACCTCGCGCAGTTTGGCGCGCAGACTCCTGATATGGCTGTCCACCGTGCGCTCATAACCGGCCTCGGCGGAGACGCCGGTGGCATCGAGCAGTTGCTCGCGGGAGAACACCCGCTCGGGCTGGCCCAGCAGCACGGCCAGCAACTTGAGTTCATGCCGGGTCAGCGGCAGCAGCTGGCCGTGATAGTGAATCTGCTGACGCAGCTCGTCGAAACGGAAAGGCCCGGCCGCAGGCGGCTCGGCGGCTGGTGGCACGCGCGGCTGCAGGCGCTTGAGAATGGCCTTGACCCGCGCCGCCACCTCGCGTGGGCTGAACGGCTTGCTGACATAGTCGTCGGCGCCGATCTCCAGCCCCACCACCCGGTCGATCTCGCTGTCGCGGGCAGTGAGAAACAGCACCGGCACCTCGCTGCTGCGGCGCAGCTGCTTGCACGCCTCGAAACCACTCATGTCCGGCAGGCCGACATCGAGAATCCACAGATCGGCAGGCTCACGCGCCTGCAGCGCCAGCGCCTCGCCGGCCAGGCTGAGCCAGGTAGTGGTGAAGCCCTCGCCTTGCAGGGCGTAGATCAGGGTATCGGCGATTGCCGCTTCGTCTTCGACGATGAGGATGTGGGCCATGACTGCGCTTCCTTTTGCCTGCCGGCACGGTGCCGCAGGCCAGGTCCAGCGTCAACCTGGGCGGCAATCTGCAGCAATCTTGATCTGGCGCAGTCCCCTGACATGGCAGCGTCACAATTTTAGGACTATGTTCAGGACTTGATCGCTTGCGCAGGAAGTTGTCAGCCCGCTGACCGCAAACGCTCAATCGCCGTAGACGTGTTACAGGACTTGTTCCTCGGGGTAATGCACTGGCGCTTCTTGATTCAGGTCAGCACACCCCCTTGCGTTGCGGCGTCTCATAACAGCATCGCCCATGACCAAGGGGAACAACATGTCGGACTCCACCAATAAACTCCGCCTCGGCGCGCTGATCGCGCTGGTGGTCGGCTCCATGGTGGGTGGCGGGATTTTCTCGCTGCCACAGAACATCGCCGCCAGCGCCAGCGCCGGCGCCACCCTGATCGGCTGGCTGATCACCGGGGTGGGCATGCTGACCCTGGCCTTCGTCTTCCAGACCCTGGCCAACCGCAAGCCGCAACTCGACGGCGGCGTGTATGTCTATGCCAAGGCCGGCTTCGGCGACTACATGGGTTTCTCCTCGGCCTGGGGCTACTGGATCAGCGCCTGGATCGGCAACGTCAGCTACATGGTGCTGCTGTTCTCCACCCTCGGTTACTTCTTCCCGGTATTCGGTGAAGGCAACACCCTGCCGGCCATCATCTGCGCCTCGGTGCTGCTGTGGCTGCTGCACTTCCTGGTGCTGCGTGGCATCAAGGAAGCCGCCTTCATCAACACCATCACCACCATCGCCAAGATGGTGCCGCTGGCGCTGTTCATCGTGATCGCCGCCATCGCCTTCAAGATGGACGTGTTCACCAGCGACTTCTGGGGCGCAGGCAACAGCGAACTGGGCAGCGTGATGGACCAGGTGCGCAACATGATGCTGGTCACCGTCTGGGTGTTCATCGGTATCGAAGGCGCGAGCATCTTCTCCGCCCGCGCCGAAAAACGCAGTGATGTGGGCAAGGCCACCGTGATCGGCTTCATCGGCGTGCTGTTGCTGCTGGTGCTGGTCAACCTGCTGTCCCAGGGCATCATGGCCCAGGCTGCTCTGGCCGGCCTGAAGAACCCGTCGATGGCCGCCGTACTGGAACAGATCGTCGGCCCGTGGGGCGCCATGCTGATCAGCATCGGCCTGATCGTCTCGCTGGCCGGGGCGCTGCTGTCGTGGACCCTGCTGTGCGCGGAGATCATCTTCTCCTCGGCCAAGGACCACACCATGCCGGAGTTCCTGCGCAAGGAGAACGTCAACCACGTTCCGGTCAATGCGCTGTGGCTGTCCAACGGTCTGATCCAGCTGTTCCTGATCATCACCCTGTTCAACGACGCCACCTACCTGAAGCTGCTGTACCTGGCCACCTCGATGATCCTGGTGCCGTACTTCTGGTCCAGCGCCTATGCCGTGCTGCTGGCCGTGCGTGGCGAAACGTACGAGAACGATGCCGGTCAACGTAACAAGGACCTGCTGATCGCCCTGATTTCCACCGTCTATGCCGTCTGGCTGGTATACGCCGCGGGCGTGCAATACCTGTTGCTGTCTGCCCTGCTCTACGCACCGGGCGCCATCCTGTTCGCCAAGGCCAAGCGTGAACTGGGCCAGGCGGTGTTCACCAACATCGAGAAAGTGATCTTCGTTGTCGTCCTGATCGGCGCCGGTATCGCCGCCTACGGTCTCTACGACGGCTTCCTCAGCCTCTAAGAGAAGGAGTTCGAACATGAGCAAGAAGAAACTCGGCGTGCATTCCGAAGCCGGCAAGCTGCACAAGGTGATGGTCTGCTCGCCGGGCCTGGCGCACCTGCGCCTGACCCCGAACAACTGCGACGAACTGCTGTTCGACGACGTGATCTGGGTATCGCAGGCCAAGCGCGACCACTTCGACTTCATGACCAAGATGCGCGAACGCGGCGTCGACGTGGTGGAGATGCACAACCTGCTGGAAGAAACGATCAAGAACCCTGAAGCCCTGAAGTGGATTCTCGACCGCAAGATCACCGCCAACAGTGTCGGTCTCGGCCTGCAGAGCGAAGTGCGCAGCTTCATCGAGAGCCTGGAATCGCGGCGCATCGCCGAATTCCTCATCGGCGGCGTATCCGGTGCCGATCTGGTGAAATACAAGGAGTCCGAGGTCGCGAAGATGTTCTGCGCCTACCAGGGCGAATCCAGCTTCCTCTTCCCGCCGCTGCCCAACACCCAGTTCACCCGCGACACCACCTGCTGGATCTACGGCGGCGTCACGCTGAACCCCATGTACTGGCCGGCCCGCCGTCAGGAAACCCTGCTGACCACGGCGATCTACAAGTTCCACCCGGACTTCATCAATGAAGAATTTGAAATCTGGTACGGCGACCCGGATCAGGATCACGGCTCGGCCACCCTCGAAGGCGGCGACGTGATGCCGATCGGCAACGGCACCGTGCTGATCGGCATGGGTGAGCGCAGCTCGCACCAGGCCATCGGCCAGGTGGCCAAGGCCCTGTTCGACAAGGGCGCCGCCGACAAGGTGGTGGTCGCCGGTCTCGGCAAGTCCCGCGCCGCCATGCACTTGGACACCGTGTTCAGCTTCTGCGACCGCGACCTGGTCACCGTCTTCCCGGAAGTGGCCTACAACATCGTGCCCTTCGTGCTGCGCCCGGACGAAAGCAAGCCGGGTGGCATCGACGTCCGCCGCGAGGAGAAATCCTTCATCAACGTGGTCGCCGAATCGCTCAACCTGAAGAAGCTGCGCGTGGTGGAAACCGGCGGCGACAGCTTCGAGGCCGAGCGCGAGCAGTGGGATGACGGCAACAACGTGGTCTGCCTGGAACCCGGCGTGGTGGTCGGCTACGACCGCAACACCTACACCAACACCCAGCTGCGCAAGGCCGGTGTCGAGGTGGTGACCATCAGTGCCAGCGAGCTCGGCCGCGGCCGCGGCGGCGGCCACTGCATGACCTGCCCGATCATCCGCGACCCGATCGATTACTAA
>CALMID010000353.1 GCA_937863915.1 uncultured Pseudomonas sp. | reverse complement strand
GGCTTCCGCCTCGCCGGCGCGTTAGCCGGCGGTGCGGCTGACGCTGTCGGTCCACGGCTGGGGCAGTTGGCCGTACCAGTCGCGCAGGGTCTGGCGGAACAGGGTGGCGCCCAGGCTGGAGCGGTATTCGTAGTCACTCTGGGTGTGGTCATGCCCGAACAGCCAGTCGCTGCGGCCCAGGCCGGTGTCGAAGTGGCCGGACAGGCGCGGGCTGAAGGTTTCCACGCGGGTGCCCTGGGTGAACGGGGAGTCGCCCCAGGCGCTGTTGTAGGTGCCCTGGCCATCGGTGTCGCGGTGGCTGTAGTCGAGGTCGGCGGTCAGCCAGTCATTCAGTGATTGTTGCAATGCCAGGCGGTGAACCTGGGTGTTGCTGTCATCCCAGCCGTTGTAGTTGGCAGCGTAACTGGCCTTGCGGTCGGCACGGCGCTGGGCTTCGGTCAGGTAGCTGGGAAGCTTCAGTTCGTCGTCGATACTCTGGTATTCGTAAAGGGCGTGGCCGCCTTCGTGGTCGTGGCGCAGGCGCAGGAAGGCGTCGTCATAGCTGGCGTTGTTGTGGTCGCGGTAGCCGTCACTGTTGCGCGCTTCGCCACTGGCATAGGCGGAGAAACCGGCGCCGAGCTGCTGGTAGACATGGCCGCGATAGGCTTCCAGGTCATGGCTGCCGATGCTGCTCTCGACATAGGCCTCGTTGTCCTTGGGCTGGCGGGTAATGATGTTGATCACCCCGCCCACGGCCTGGTCGCCATAGAGGACGGTGCCGGCGCCGCGCAGGATTTCGATGCGCTCGATATTGGCCAGCGGCACGCTGTTGAGGTCCGGGCCCTGCAGGCTGGGGTTGTTCAGGCGGCGGCCGTCGACCAGCACCAGGGTGTTGTTGGCGGCGTTCTCGCCGAAGCCGCGCAGGCTGACACCGACACGGTTGCCGTCGCCCAGGGTGTCGCGGATCTGCAGGCCGGCCTGGCCGCGCAGCACGTCCACCAGCGCGCTGGCGCCACTGGCTTCGATCTGCTTGCGGTCGATGACCTTGACGCTGGCCGGGGTGGTTTGCTGAATCGGCGTGGCGCGGGTAACCACCAGCGGTGGGATTTCCAGCGCCTGCTGAGCGTCAGCCAGGGCCAGTGTAGGGGCAAGGGAGATGGCCAGGGCCAGGTGGGACAATTTCATCAGGAAGCCTCAAAAGCGGGAATGAACTTTTGAGGAGGGCAGACAAGCACAGCCCGGCATGTGCGGGCTGTGCTTGACGGTGCTGCCCTCCGCAACACCAGTCGACTCCATCCAGGCCGGTCTCCGGACTCTCGAGGCTCAGTCGTTCGCCTTCCCAGGACGAGTCCCAGTGGCTTGCTGAACGCCTGTGCAGCCCTCTGGCTGCGCTCGATTACCGTTGCGGGGGCAGTGCCGGGATAGCTCGTGATGAGCGCACCGGCTTCCCGATTATCACCAGCCTGAAGGCTGGCGCACCTGGGTGGAACACCAAACGCCGCGCACCTTAAGGGGCGCGGCCATGAAAAACAAGCAGATCAGATCGGGTTTAGCGTGAATTCTGCTCAAGCAGCGCCAGGCGCCGGCGGACGCTGGCTTCGATGCCGGCGGCATCCAGGCCGCACTCGGCGAGCATGTCTGCCGGTTTGGCGTGCTCCACGTAGTAGTCCGGCAAACCCAGGTGCAGCATGGGCTTGATCCGGCCTTCGGCGGCGAGGAACTCGCTGACGGCACTGCCGGCGCCGCCCATGATGCTGTTTTCCTCGATGGTCACCAGCAGCTCGTGGCTGTCGGCCAGTTCGCGCAGCAGGGCTTCGTCCAGCGGCTTGACGAAGCGCATGTCGACCACGGTGGCATCCAGCGTTTCGCCGACCTTGAGGGCCTCGGCCAGTTGCACGCCAAATACCAGCAGGGTGGTTTTCTGGCCCTGGCGGCGTACCACGGCCTTGCCGATTTCCAGCGGCAACAGCTCTGTCTCGATGGGCGCATTCGGGCCGCTGCCGCGCGGGTAGCGGACCGCCGCCGGGCCGTTGAACAGGTGGCCGGTGGTGAGCATGCGGCGCAGTTCGTTTTCGTCGCTGGGGGTCATGATCAGCATGCCCGGAATGCAGCGCAGGTAGGACAGGTCGAAGCTGCCGGCGTGGGTCGGACCGTCTTCGCCGACCAGGCCGGCGCGGTCGATGGCGAACAGCACGTCGAGGTTCTGCACCGCCACGTCATGGATCAGCTGGTCGTAGGCGCGCTGGAGGAAGGTGGAGTAGATCGCCACCACCGGCTTGATGCCGTCGCAGGCCATGCCGGCGGCGAGGGTCACGGCGTGCTGCTCGGCGATGGCAACGTCGAAGTAACGCTCCGGGAAGCGCTCGCTGAACGCCACCAGGTCAGAGCCTTCCTTCATCGCCGGGGTGATGCCGACCAGGCGCGAGTCCTGCTTGGCCATATCGCACAGCCACTGGCCGAACACGCTGGAGTATTTGGGGCCGCTCGGCCGCTTTTGACTGGAGGGCGGGGCGGCTTCGGCGTTGAGCGGCTCCAGCTTGGTGATCGCGTGGTAGCCGATGGGATCGGCCTCGGCCGGTGCGAAGCCCTTGCCCTTCTTGGTGATCACATGGAGGAACTGCGGGCCTTCCAGGTCGCGCATGTTGCGCAGCGTGGCCAGCAGGGTCGGCAGGTCATGGCCGTCGATCGGGCCGACGTAGTTCCAGCCCAGCTCCTCGAACAGGGTGCCGGGCACCAGCATGCCCTTGGCATGCTCCTCGACCTTGCGGGCAATCTCCCAGGCGCCGGGCAGGTGCGAGAGGATCTTCTTGCTGCCCTCGCGCATGCTCGAATAGGTGCGGCTGGAGATGATCTTGGCCAGGTAGGTGGACAGGCCGCCGACATTCTTGGAGATCGACATGTCGTTGTCGTTGAGGATCACCAGCATGTTGGCCTTGACGTCGGAGGCGTGATTCAGCGCCTCGAAGGCCATGCCGGCGGTCAGCGCGCCGTCGCCGATCACCGCCACGCTCTTGCGCGGCGAACCCTGCAGGCGCGCGGCGATGGCCATGCCCAGCGCCGCGCCGATGCTGGTGCTGGAGTGGCCGACGCCGAAGGTGTCGTACTCGCTCTCGCTGCGGCGCGGGAAGGCGGCCAGGCCATCCTTCTGGCGCAGCGTGCCCATGCGCTCGCGGCGACCGGTGAGGATCTTGTGCGGATAGGCCTGGTGGCCGACATCCCACACCAGACGGTCATCCGGGGTGTCGAAGATGTAGTGCAGGGCGATGGTCAGCTCGATCACGCCGAGGCCCGCGCCGAAATGCCCGCCGGTCTGGCCGACGCTGTACAGCAGGTACTGGCGCAGCTCGTTGGCCAGGGCTTCCAGTTCGCTTTCCGCCAGGCGACGCAGGCCGGCCGGGGTGTCGGCACGGTCGAGCAGCGGTGTGACGGGGCGCTCGCGGGGGATCTGGTGGAAGGTCGTCGGCATCGGGCGGATCGTTATAGGCAGCAAAAGACGCGCAGTTTACCCGAAAGCACCGCCCTTCGGCAGCGCGGCGCAGGGCCGCGCTGCCGCGGCCTCACCAGGTGTCGACAAATGGTCGCTTCTTGCCGGTTCGCGCGGCCGGGCGTGGCGCTGCATTCAGCCCGCGCAGCAGCCAGGTGCGGGTCTCGGCCGGGTCTATGACGGCATCTATTTCGAGGTAACTGGCCATGTTCAGGCCTTTGCCATTTTCGTAGGCCTTGGCCACCAGCTTGTCGAACAGTGCCTGCTGCGCCGCCGCGTCTGCCTGGGCCGCCAGCTCCTTGGCGAAACCCAGGCGCACCGCGCCTTCCAGGCCCATGGCGCCGAATTCGCCGCTGGGCCAGGCGATGGTGAACAGCGGCGAGTGGAAGCTGCCGGCGGCCATGGCCTGGGCGCCCAAGCCATAGCCCTTGCGCAGCACCACGGTGAAGAACGGCACGCTGAGGCTGGCGGCGGCGACGAACATACGCGACACGTGGCGTACCGTGGCCTGTTTCTCCGCCTCCGGCCCGACCATGAAGCCGGGCGTATCACAGAGGGACAGGATCGGCAGGTCATGGGCATCGCACAGCTGCATGAAACGCGCGGCCTTGTCGCCGGCCACCGCGTCGATGGCGCCGCCCAGGTGCGCGGGGTTATTGGCGATCAGGCCGAACGGCTTGCCTTCGATGCGGATCAGGGCGGTGATCAGCCCCGGGGCGAACTGGCGGCGCAGCTCCAGCACCGAGTCGCGGTCGGCCAGCAGCTCGATCACCCGGCGGATGTCGTAGACGCGCAGGCGGTTTTCCGGGATCACCTGGCGCAGCTCGCGCTGGTCGGCGCAGTCCCAGTGGGCCAGCGGTCCCTGGAAGTAGGACAGGTACTGCTTGGCCACCGCAACGGCTTCGGCTTCGTCCGCCACCCGTACATCGATTACCCCGTTGGGGCCCTGCACCGACACCGGGCCGACCTCTTCGGGCCTGAAACTGCCGAGGCCGCCGCCTTCGATCATGGCCGGACCGGCCATACCGATGCTGGCGTTTTCCGTGGCGATGATCACGTCGCAGCAGCCGAGCAGGGCGGCGTTGCCGGCGAAGCAGCGCCCGGAGACCACGCCGACCAGCGGCACCAGGCCGGAGAGCCTGGCCATGCCGACGAAGGTGTGGCAGTCCAGCCCGGCCACGCCGACGAAGTCGGTATCGCCTGGCCGGCCGCCGCCGCCCTCGGCGAACAGCACCAGCGGCAGGCGCCACTGTTCGGCCAGCTGCAGCATGCGGTCGGTCTTCTTGTGGTTGATCACGCCCTGGGTGCCGGCGAAGACCGTGTAGTCGTAGGCGATGGTCATGCAACGCGCGGTTTCGCTGCCGAACTGGCCAGCGTTGACCGTGCCGATGCCGGCGACCAGGCCGTCGGCCGGGCTCAGCTCCATCAGCTCTTCGGCCGAACGCCGGCGGCGTTGTGCGGCCAGTGCCAGGGCGCCGTATTCGATGAAGCTGCCGTCATCCAGCAGATCCGCCAGGTTTTCGCGCACCGTGCGCTGGCCGGTCTTGCGCCGCTTGGCCACGGCCTGCGGGCGGCGTTCGTCGGTGAGGCGCGCGTGGCGTTCCAGCACCTCGGCCAGGTCGGCGCGGATATGCGCCAGGTCCAGGCTCTGCTCGCTGTGGCCGTGCCCGGCGGCCACCTCGGCCGGTTCGAGGAACAGCAGCGCCTGGCCCTCGGCCAGGGCATCGCCGGGCTGGGCAGCCAGCGCGCGGACGATGCCGCTGTGGCTGGCGCGCACCTCGAACTCCATCTTCATCGCCTCCAGCACGGCAATGGTCTGCCCGGCGGCCACCGCATCGCCTTCGGCCACTTCCATACACACCAGCACGCCGGTGCTCGGCGCGCTCAGCGGCAGGGTGCCGGGCGGGGCGTCGACCGGGTGCGGGCCGGTCGTGGCCTGTGTCTGGCTGGCGGCGAAATAGTGATGGGCGTGAGCTTCGGGCTGTGCCGCGAGCAGCTCGGCCAGGCGGCTTTCGACGAAGCGGGTGCTGACCCGGTTGCCCTGCACCTCGGGCAGACGCAGCAGGTTCTGCAGCAGGTGCAGGTTGTTCGCCACGCCGTCCAGGCGGAATTCGCAC
>CALMID010000352.1 GCA_937863915.1 uncultured Pseudomonas sp. | reverse complement strand
TGGCCCTGATGCAGGAGGGTGCGGTAGGAGAATGCGACATCGTAGGCGGTGATTGGCTTGCCGTCGTGAAAGCGGGCTTCGGGACGCAGGTTGAACACCACCCAGCTCCGGTCCTCGCTGTACTGCACGTTCCTGGCGATCAGTCCGTAGCTGGAGTTGCTTTCATCGCCCGAGGGGTCGTAGATGCCGCTACCGACCATCAGCGGCTCGTTCAGCTCGTTGATGCCGTACTGCAGGAAATTGCCGGAGCTGATCGGCGGCGTGCCCTTGATCGTGTAGGGATTGAGCGTATCGAAGCTGCCAGAGGCCATCAGCCGCACGGTGCCGCCTTTGGGCGCCTCGGGATTGACCCAGTCGAAGTGGGTAAAGCTGGGGGGATACTTGAGATTACCGAACTGGGCATAGCCATGGCTGCTGGTCAGCTGGGCAAGAGCCATCTGGCTCAGCAGCAAACCGATCAGCAGGGTGAGGAGGTGTCGCATCAGGCGGCCGTCCGATCCATGGCAAAGCATTTTTTCTTTGTCGGTACAGTAACAGCTTGTATCGACAGGAAAAAGGCCGATTCCAGTGGTGCAGGTGCCATCATTTTGACTACAGTAATGACATATTTTGTTAAGGATTCCGGTCTTGGGCGAGCGCACCTTCGGTTTGGCAGGTTGGGTTGAGCGTTTGGGTGAGGCGGAATTGCCTGCTCTGGCGTCTGTGGTCAAGAACCTGCAAGAGACTGCCAGCAGTGCCTCCAGCGTTTCGGTGCAGCGTGTGGCCGATGTTCTGCTGCACGACGCGGCACTGACGGCCAAAGTGCTGCGGGTGGCCAATAGCGTCTACTACAACCCCTCCCAGGAAGTGATCAAGACCATCTCGCGCGCCATTGTGCTGATGGGCTTCGAGAATGTGCGACTGATCGGCCTGTCGGTCAGCCTGGTGGATGGCCTGCTGACGCGGGTGCCGCGTGAGCAGTTGCAGGAACTGCTGGCGCGCTCGTTCCATGCCGCGGTACAGGCGCGCAACATTGCCGGTTATGTACTGGCCAAACATCAGGAAGAAGTATTCATTGCCGCCTTGCTCCATCACATGGGCGAGATGGCCTTCTGGGGCTGCGCCGGAGATGAGGCCGATGACCTGGCCGAGGCCATGCAGCAACCGGGAGCCGATGTTGATCAGGTCGCCCGCGAGTTTCTCGGGGTCAGTTTTCGCCAGTTGACCCAGGGACTGCTGAAGAACTGGAACCTGGGGGAGACTGCCAGCCTGGCGCACAACTCCAAGTTGCAGAACGATCCGGCGGTACGAGCGGTGACTTTGGGCGTGAAGATCAGCGAGGCGGCCCTGGATGGTTGGGATTGCGATGCCATGCAGAAGCTGGTCGGCGAGATGGCCGAGTGCACGTCGCTGGCACCCGATGATGCCCTGCTGCAGGTACTGGCCAGTGCCGAAGAGGCCGTGAAGGTGGCCGCCACCTTCTGCGCCGGCAAACTGTGCAGGCTGATTCCCAATACCGACCCCGAGCAGATTCGG
>CALMID010000351.1 GCA_937863915.1 uncultured Pseudomonas sp. | reverse complement strand
ATTTTTGCTTGGGTAACATCTGCGCCCACTTTGATCGACGAGGTAGAGCATGCGTCGCCCCTTGGTAGCTGGTAACTGGAAAATGCACGGTACCCGCGCCAGCGTCGCAGAGCTGATCAAAGGGCTCCGTCAGTTGGCGTTGCCGGCGGGAGTCGAAGTCGCGGTTTTACCGCCTTGTCTGTATTTGCAGCAGGTTGTTCATGAGCTGCATGGCAAGTCGATTGCGGTAGGTGCGCAAAACTGTTCGGTTGAGCCGATGCAGGGTGCGCTTACTGGTGAGATTGCAGCGAGCCAGTTGCATGATGCTGAATGTGCCTTTGTTCTGGTTGGGCATTCCGAGCGCCGAATGGTGCTGGGGGAGACTGATCAGCAGGTGGCGCGAAAATTTGAAGCAGCGCAGTCCTGTGGATTGCAGCCAATCCTCTGTGTGGGTGAAACCCTGCAGGAGCGTGAGGCGGGAGAGACTCTGCTGGTTGTTTCGCGTCAACTGGGTGCGGTGATTGAAGAGTTGGGTGTTGGTGCTTTTGCTCGCGCGGTAGTGGCTTATGAGCCGGTGTGGGCAATTGGTACAGGTCTGACTGCAACTCCGCAGCAGGCTCAGGAAGTGCACGCAGCGATCCGTGCTCAGGTCGCGGCTGAGAATGCTGAAGTGGCGCGCGGTTTGCGCGTGCTTTATGGCGGTAGCGTAAAGGCCGCCAATGCTGTCGAGTTGTTCGGCATGCCGGATATTGATGGGGGGCTTATTGGTGGCGCCTCACTAAATGCAGATGAGTTTGGTGCGATCTGTCGTGCCGCAGGAAACTGAGAATGCTTGAGACTGTCGTAGTCGTGATTCATCTGCTGATGGCGCTGGGCCTTGTGGTTCTGGTGCTGTTGCAGCAGGGTAAAGGTGCGGATGCTGGTGCATCCTTTGGTGCGGGTGCTTCGGCAACTGTATTCGGAAGCCAAGGTTCTGCTACCTTTCTGAGTCGGTTTACTGCTATACTCGCTGCCGTATTTTTCATTACCAGCTTGGGTTTAGCTTTCTTTGCTAAAGAGAAAGCTAACGAGTTGAGTGGTGCGGGCCTGCCGGATCCGGCAGTGCTTGAACAGAAGCAAGAAGTTCCGGCAGCATCTGATGTTCCGGTTCTGGAAGAGCAAAAGCCGAAGGCTGATGCGGCTTCCGATGTCCCTCCCGCAGAGGGGCAGTAAGTCGGTTTTGCCGAGGTGGTGGAATTGGTAGACACGCTACCTTGAGGTGGTAGTGGCCATAGGCTGTAGGGGTTCGAGTCCCCTCCTCGGTACCATACAAGACAACGCCCGCTGCATGCGGGCGTTGTCGTTACTGGTCGTCAGGTTGACCGAAAGGGCGGTGGGGCTGTATCCTTGCGCATCAGCTTTGTTGCGGTGCAGGGTTGCTCCAGTTCTGGAGGCCAGGCTCGCGCACCAGTGGTCGCGAAGCCCCTTTTTAGGGGCTTTTTGCTAGCTGGACAGTTTTGGTCGTCATGCAGGCGGCACATGGGATGGGCGTTTCGCCCATTTTTTATTTTCACGGCATGCACGAGAGGTTCACGTGTCGAGCAAGCTGGAACAGTTGCAGGCCATGTTGGCTCCGGTCGTTGAAGCGCTGGGTTATGAGTGCTGGGGGGTTGAGTTCATCTCCCAGGGTCGACATTCATTGCTGCGTGTCTATATCGATCATGCCAATGGCATTCAGGTAGATGACTGCGAAAAAGTCAGTCGTCAGGTCAGTGGTGTGCTGGATGTGGAAGATCCCATCAGTTCCGAGTACACCCTCGAGGTTTCGTCGCCAGGCATGGATCGGCCGCTGTTCACGCTTGAACAGTTTGCCAAGCACGCTGGCGAGCAAGTGAAGATCAAGCTGCGTTCGCCATTTGAAGGGCGTCGCAACTTTCAGGGTCTGCTGAAGGGTGTCGAGGAGCAGGATGTGATTGTCCAGGCGGACGAGCACGAGTACCTGCTGCCGGTCGACTCCATCGAGAAGGCCAACATCATTCCCCGGTTTGATTGAAGCGCGGCTCCGCAGCCAGCGCTGAACACGCACAGAGCGCGGACTCCGCGGGTCCAACGGATTGAGATAGGCGAGGCGTACGATGAGTAAAGAAGTACTGCTGGTTGTAGAGTCGGTGTCCAATGAAAAGGGCGTACCGGCCAGTGTGATTTTCGAAGCGCTGGAGCTGGCGCTTGCGACTGCCACCAAGAAACGTTACGACGACGAAGTCGAAGTGCGGGTTGAAATCAACCGCCACAGCGGCAACTACGAGAGCTTCCGTTGCTGGGCTGTCGTCGATGAGGATGACCTGGAAAATCCGGCAGCTCAGCTGACCGTAGAACAGGCTCAAGAAATCAAGGCCGGCGCCAAGATTGGCGACGTTGTCGAAGAGAAGATCGACTCCATCGAGTTTGGTCGCATTGCCGCACAAACTGCCAAGCAGGTCATCGTGCAGAAGGTGCGAGAGGCTGAGCGTGCCCAGGTGGTTGAAGCCTATCGCGAGCGCGTCGGCGACATCATCTCCGGTACCGTGAAGAAAGTGACCCGCGACAACGTCATCGTTGATCTGGGTAACAACGCCGAAGCCCTGCTGGCTCGCGAAGACATCATCCCGCGTGAAACCTTCCGCGTTGGTGCTCGTCTGCGTGCCCTGCTGAAGGAAATTCGCAGCGAAAATCGCGGCCCGCAACTGATCCTGTCGCGTACCGCGCCGCAGATGCTGATTGAGCTGTTCCGCATCGAAGTGCCGGAAATTGCCGAGCAACTGATCGACGTGATGGCCGCCGCCCGTGATCCGGGTTCGCGCGCCAAGATTGCCGTGCGCTCCAAGGACAAGCGTATCGATCCGCAGGGCGCCTGCATCGGTATGCGCGGTTCGCGTGTTCAGGCCGTTTCTGGCGAGCTGGGTGGCGAGCGCGTGGATATCGTGCTTTGGGACGACAACCCTGCGCAGTTCGTGATCAATGCCATGGCGCCGGCCGAAGTCGCTGCCATCATCGTTGACGAAGATGCCCATGCCATGGACATCGCCGTTGCCGAGGACAACCTGGCCCAGGCCATCGGTCGCGGCGGTCAGAACGTGCGTCTGGCCAGCCAACTGACCGGCTGGACCCTGAATGTGATGACCGAAGCGGACATCCAGGCCAAGCAACAGGAAGAAACTGGCGACATCCTCCAGCAGTTCATCGATGAACTGGAAGTGGATGAAGAGTTGGCGCAAGTGCTGGTCGAAGAGGGCTTCACCAGCCTGGAAGAAATCGCCTACGTGCCGATGGAAGAAATGCTCAATATCGATGGTTTCGATGAAGACATCGTCAATGAGCTGCGCGCCCGCGCGAAGGATCGTTTGCTGACCAAGGCGATCGCCACAGAGGAAAAACTGGCGGATGCCCATCCCGCCGAAGATCTCGTCAGCCTGGAAGGTATGACCCGCGAGCTGGCTGCAGAGCTGGCCATGCGTGGTGTGATTACCCGTGAGGACCTGGCGGAGCAGTCGATTGATGACCTGCTCGTGATCGACGGTATGGATGAAGCGCGTGCCGGCAAGCTGATCATGGCAGCCCGCGCTCACTGGTTTGAGTAAGCGGTCGCTGTCCGAGGAGAGAAGTGCATGACGCAAGTCACAGTGAAAGAACTGGCCCAAGTGGTCGATACGCCGGTAGAGCGCCTGCTGCAGCAGATGCGCGAGGCCGGTCTGTCGCATTCCAGCGCCGACCAGGTTGTGACCGATAACGAGAAGCAGGCTCTGCTGGCCTACCTCAAAGGTAGCCACGGCGAGAAAGTCGAAGAGCCGCGCAAGATTACCCTGCAGCGCAAGACCACCACGACCCTGAGAGTCGCGGGTAGCAAGACGGTCAGCGTTGAAGTGCGCAAGAAGAAAACCTACGTCAAGCGCAGCCCGGAAGAGCTGGAAGCCGATCGCCTGCGCGAGCTGGCCGAGCAGCAGGCTGCCGAGGAAGCGGCGCGCCAGAAGGCTGTCGAAGAAGCCAAGAAGCAGGCTGCCGAGGCGGCAAGCCGTCAGGCTCAGGCGCCTGCCGGTGCTGCTCCTGCTGCTGCGCCGGTCACTCCTGTCGTTGAGGCGGTTGCTGCCGCTCCGCTGGATGACCGCAAGAAGGAAGAAGTCCGCCGCGTACCGGATCGTCCGGCGCCGACTCGTGATGAGGATGAGCGTCGCGATCGCAAGCACACGGCCCACCGTCCTTCTGTCAAAGAGAAAGAGAAGGTTCCGGCACCGCGCGTTGCTCCACGAAGCACCGACGAGGAGACCGATGGTTTCCGCCGTGGTGGTCGTGGTGGCAAGTCCAAGCTGAAGAAGCGCAATCAACATGGGTTCCAGAGCCCAACGGGGCCCATCGTGCGTGATATCAACATTGGCGAAACCATTACCGTTGCCGAGCTGGCGTCGCAGATGGCGATCAAGGGCGCGGAAATCGTCAAGTTCATGTTCAAGCTGGGCACGCCAGTGACCATCAACCAGGTGCTGGATCAGGAAACTGCCCAACTGGTGGCTGAAGAGTTTGGTCACAAGGTCAAGCTGGTCAGCGAGAACGCCCTGGAAGAACAACTGGCCGAGTCGCTGAAGTTCGAAGGCGAGGCATTGTCTCGTGCGCCGGTAGTGACCGTGATGGGTCACGTTGACCACGGCAAGACTTCGCTGCTCGACTACATCCGCCGCGCCAAGGTGGCGGCCGGTGAGGCAGGCGGCATCACCCAGCACATTGGTGCCTACCACGTCGAAACCGATCGCGGCATGGTCACCTTCCTCGATACCCCGGGTCACGCCGCGTTTACCCAGATGCGTGCCCGTGGTGCCAAGGCGACCGACATCGTCATCCTCGTGGTGGCGGCGGACGACGGCGTGATGCCGCAGACTCAGGAAGCCGTGCAGCATGCGAAAGCCGCTGGCGTGCCGATCGTGGTCGCGGTCAACAAGATCGACAAGCCCGATGCCAACCCGGACAACATCAAGAACGGTCTGGCCGCTCTGGACGTTATTCCGGAAGAGTGGGGCGGCGATGCGCCGTTCGTTCACGTCTCCGCCAAGATGGGTACCGGCGTCGACGAACTGCTAGAAGCCGTGCTGCTGCAGGCCGAAGTACTCGAACTCAAGGCCACCCCGTCGGCTCCTGGCCGTGGCGTGGTCGTCGAGTCCCGTCTGGACAAGGGCCGCGGCCCGGTAGCCACCGTGCTGGTTCAGGACGGTACTCTGCGTCAGGGCGACATGGTCCTGGTCGGCGTCAACTATGGTCGTGTACGTGCCATGCTTGACGAGAACGGCAAGCCGATCAAGGAAGCCGGCCCGTCGATTCCGGTCGAGATTCTCGGTCTGGACGGCACCCCGGAAGCGGGCGACGACATGACCGTGGTTGCCGACGAGAAGAAGGCCCGTGAAGTGGCCCTGTTCCGTCAAGGCAAGTTCCGCGAAGTGAAACTGGCTCGCGCGCATGCCGGCAAGCTGGAAAACATCTTCGAGAACATGGGCCAGGAAGAGAAGAAGACGCTCAACATCGTCCTCAAATCCGACGTCCGTGGCTCGCTGGAAGCACTGCAGGGCTCGCTCAGCGGCCTGGGCAACGACGAAGTGCAGGTTAGCGTGGTCGGTGGTGGCGTAGGTGGTATCACCGAGTCCGATGCCAACCTGGCACTGGCCGCCAACGCGGTGCTGTTCGGCTTCAACGTGCGTGCAGACGCCGGTGCGCGCAAGATCGTCGAGGCCGAAGGCCTGGACATGCGTTATTACAACGTGATCTACGACATCATCGAAGACGTCAAGAAGGCCCTGACCGGCATGCTTGGCAGCGATGTACGCGAGAACATCCTGGGTATCGCCGAAGTGCGTGACGTGTTCCGCTCGCCGAAGTTCGGCGCGGTCGCCGGTTGCATGGTGGTCGAGGGTGTTGTGCACCGTAATCGTCCGATCCGTGTGCTGCGTGACGACGTGGTGATCTTCGAGGGCGAACTGGAATCCCTGCGCCGCTTCAAGGACGACATGTCCGAAGTGCGGGCCGGCATGGAGTGCGGTATCGCGGTGAAGAGCTACAACGACGTCAAGGTCGGCGACAAGATCGAAGTGTTCGAGAAAGTCCAGGTGGCGCGCAGCCTGTAAGGTTGCCCGTTCGCCCTGCAGCGCCCGGCTCCGCTCTGTTTGCGGAGCCGGGCGTTTGCCGCTTATGAGGTAAAGGAAAATGGCAAAAGATTACAGTCGCACCCAGCGCATCGGTGACCAGATGCAGAAAGAGCTGGCCGTGCTGATTCCGCGGGAAGTCAGAGATCCGCGCCTGGGCTTCGTCACCATCACCGCCGTCGAGGTCAGTCGTGACCTGGGCCATGCCAAGGTGTTCATCACCCTGATGGGCGATACCGACGCGGACAAGGTGCGTGGCAACCTGCATATCCTCAACGATGCGTCCGGTTACCTGCGCATGCTGTTGGGCAAGGTGATGAAGCTGCGCAGCGTGCCGCAGATCCACTTCCACTACGACGAGAGCATCTCTCGTGGTGCACACCTGTCCGCTCTGATCGACCAGGCCCTGGCCGAGGATCGTCGCAAGCAGCAGGACGAGGACTGAGCGTGGCCCAGGTCAAACGTATTCGCCGTGCAGTCAACGGCATTCTGGTGTTCGACAAGCCGCTGGGCATGAGCTCCAATCAGGCGCTGCAAAAGGTGCGCTGGCTGCTCAATGCCGAAAAGGCCGGCCATACCGGCAGTCTCGATCCGCTCGCCACCGGCGTTTTGCCGTTGTGTTTCGGCGAGGCAACCAAGTACTCCCAGTACCTGCTGGATGCCGACAAGGGCTATCGCACCGTGGCGCAGCTGGGTGTGACCACCACTACCGGGGATGCCGAAGGCGATGTCCTTGAGCGCCGCGAGGTGACCGTTGGTCGCTCCGAGCTGGAGCAGGCGCTGGTGGGTTTTCGTGGTGATATCAAACAGATACCGCCCATGTACTCGGCGTTGAAGAAGGATGGTCAGCCGCTGTACAAGCTGGCGCGGGCGGGAGAGGTAGTGGAGCGCGAGGCGCGATCTGTTACTATATCGCGCCTTGAGGTAGAGGCCTTCGAGCCGCCACTGGCGACGCTCGAGGTAGCCTGTAGCAAAGGCACCTACATTCGCACCCTGGTCGAAGACCTCGGTCAGGTGCTGGGCTGTGGTGCTCATGTGGCGCAATTGCGGCGCACCCAGGCGGGGCCTTTTGTGTTGGCCCAGGCCATCAGCCTGGAAACGCTGGAAAAAGCCCATGCCGAGGGTGGTTCGGAAGCGCTGGATGCGTTTCTCCTGCCGGCGGATGCGGGTTTGCTGCACTGGCCGCTGGTACAGCTCTCGGAGCACAGCGCCTACTACTGGTTGCATGGGCAGCCGGTACGCGTACCGGAAGCACCGAAGTTCGGCATGC